>NZ_JAUSKL010000084.1 GCF_030646925.1 Candidatus Binatus sp.
CGGCTGGTACGGGATCGCCGAGAGTATCGCGGAGATGCGCACAACGATCGCGCGACTCCGCGAGCATGAGCGGGCGGCGGCGCGCGCGACGCCGCTCGAGCTGACGGTGAGTCCGCGCCTCGGCGAGCCGTTGAAGCTCGAGCACGTGAAGCAATTCGCGGAGATGGGAGTGTCGCGGATTATTTTTGGTGCGGGGCCCGGAACCAAGGATCAACTCGAGGGGATGAACAGGTTCGCGGATGAAATAATCGCGAAGCAGTGAGCAAAGCAGAGAGGGCAGAAAGCAGAAGGTCCGAAACCCCTCACGGGTGGAGTTTACCCCGAGGCTCGGTCGAAGGGGGCTTCCTTGGGTGACGCGAAGCCGACTTCGGGCCGCAGGGCCGAATCGCGATAAAAAAGGATGCGCGCTCCGCGCTGTTAAAAATCAGTTGGGAAAGATGGGTCATGTGGAATATTTTGCACCCATCTCGTCCGTAACGTGCACCATCCGACAGTGAGGAGAATCGGCGCATACTGGATGCTGGTTCAAGAATAATAAGTAGTCAGTGTTTCACGTGTGAAGCTCTCTTCACCTTTTATTTACAGCGCGTAGCGCGCATCCGATCACCCCAGGAAGCGTGAAACCCCAGGCGTTTCGGCTTCTTGCTCTCGCCTGGTGGCCGGTTGGCAATACGGATTGGCGCGGATATCATCGGAAGTGAAGCGTTCAAGGGGCGCATACCAAACATGAAGAGATGCCCGCGCTGCGATAAAATCTACCCCGATTCAGAGACATTTTGCGAAATCGACGGAACCGCGCTGGTCGGAAGCGGGCCGGCGTTTGCGCCGGGTACGGGACGCCCGACAATCGCGATGCCGAGCGAGGATGCGGGCGAAGCGCCGATCGAATGTCCGGTTTGCGGCGGCAAGGCGCAGCCCGGCGAATTGATTTGCAATTTTTGCGGAGCGCGGCTCAGCACTGAGCCGGCCTCGCCGCCATTCATCGAGCAACCGCCGCCACCTTCGGCGCGCCGAGTCGCGCCCGCGCCGGCGCAGCCGACTCCGTCGGGACGATTCACCGGCAGGATGCCGCCGGATGAAGTCGAGGGCGAAGAGGGCCGCAGCGCGCTGACGCTGGCGGCGTACGCGCTGGCGGCGATCGTCGCGCTGGGCGGCGGCGCGTGGCTCGCGTTGCATCTGAGCAGCAAGAAGGCTGAGCAGCCAGTGGCTGAGGCTTCGCCGGCATCAGCAGTATCGCCAGGTGCGGCGGCTACGGCCGGCGCGCCGGTCAGCCTCGCGTCGGCGATCGGCGTGCAGGTGACGGGCGAGTCGGCGTACGCGCCGGAGCGCAATCAGGAAGCAGTGCACAAATTTTTCGAGGAGCACAAAGACACCCTGAACGACAGTTATGCGCGGGCGCTAAGCGCGGACAATTCGTTCAAGGATGCGATGATCCTGCGAGTTAAGGTGCTGCCGAGCGGCGCGGTCGATGGCGCGGCGGTGCGCACGTCCACCAGTCCCAATCCGAGTTTCGACGCGGACGTGGTGAAAGTAGTTTTGGCATGGACGTTTCCGCGCTTCAGCGGGAGCGCGGTCGAGATCGATTACCCGGTCATCTTCAACAAGGACCCGGCCTCGAAAGACGCGATCGAGTCGGCGCTCAGCACCAAACTCGCGAGCTTGAGCCCGACCGAAGCGCCCGAGTATGGAAGTTCGCCGGCGGTATCGCCGCCAGCGGCGCCGCCGGTCGCAGGCGGTGGTACTCCGCGCGCGGAAGAAACTCCGCCCGTCGCGTCTTACGAGCCGCCGCCCGCGCCGACTGAGCCGCGCCCGGCGCGGCGTCCCCCTCGTCCAGAAGTGGCCGCCAAGCCTCCGCCCCTCACGCTACAACAGCGAGTCAAGCAGGTGTTGGCCTCGAATCCGAAGCTGCGCCGCGTTGACTGCTACACTAGCGGCGGCACCGTGACGATCTTCGGCAAGGTGTTCAACGCGAACGACAAACTGCTAGCTGAACGTACGGTGCGCCAGGTGTCAGGGGTGACCAACGTGATCGATTCGCTATCGACTGATGAGGGCGATTGGGCGCGCAGGCAGGATCAGATAGCCCAGCAGCTCGCGAATGCAGGACTGGACAAAGTCACAATCAAGATCATCGGGCACGACGCGTTTATCGCGGGCAGCGTGAAGACCGAAGCGGACAAGCAGCGCGCTGTGCTGATCACGGAAAGCGCGGCGCCGGTGCAGGTGCGAACCAATCTGATCACGGTCGAGCCCGGCCGGGTGTTCGGATTTTGATTGAGTCGGGAACCGCGGCATCAATGCGGTGAGGATCTAGCTACTCGTACGCGCGTCGCAACTGCCGGTGAGTTTTCGCGAGATAAGCGGCAGCATCGCACGTTGAAGCAATCCTATTGACAAGGTTTCAACCGATAGCTTATATGGCGGAAAGAGCGCGGCCAGCGCGCCGCACTTATCAGGAGGAATTTTTTTTCCATGGCTGATCAACCGAGCGCACCAAAAGAAATCTTCGCAGCGATGCCGAGTCGCTTCAACAAAGATGCGGCGAAGGGCCTCAACGCGGTTTACCAGTTCGACCTTTCGGGCGACAACGGCGGCAAGTGGCACGTGATCATCAACAACGAGACGTGCGAAGTGAAAGAAGGTCCGGCCGCCAATCCGAGCATCACGATCTCGATGTCGGCGCAGGACTACGTGGACATGACGACGGGCAAGCTCAATGGGCAGGTGGCCTTTATGAGCGGCAAGCTTCGAATCGCAGGCGACATGGGTCTGGCACTAAGGATGCAAAGTCTGTTTGCGTAGATCGTACGTCTTCGATAACAATGGAATAGAAGATATCGCTGGGTTCCACCCAAGGGGCCCGGCGGACACGAAAGCCAGCCGCATCCAGCTACCGATACAAAATTCATTCAGCGAAATCCTCAATTCCCAAGCGCCGATAACTTCAAGATTCGGTACGCACAAAAAATCCAGCGATTGATCAAAGACGCCCGCGAGCGGCGACCGTTCTGAGTGCCCCCGTCACAGCAATCCAATTTATCACGGTAGATAACCATTTCTCGAAAATACGAGAAGGAGGACAGATCCCACGTCATCAGAAGAGAGAACACAGATGAGTTCGCCGGACTTCGAGGACGACCTCGGCAAGGAAGGCGGAGAGGCCACCGAAAACGGCCAGGACAATGATTCGCTGGCTTCGAAGTTGTCCAAGGAGCTGAGCAACTGGCGGCGCCAACGGACGACCTCGCGGCCGCGGCATCCCGACCAACCGAGCCAGACGTTTCAGTCGGAGCCGGCGCGCACGATCAAGGTTCGCGGCCATGAGACGCTGGTCGTTCGCAAGCCGAAGCTGGTTGGCAAGCCCCCCACCAATACGAATCACAATCCATCCCATAGGTAAGCAAGTCAGCTCGGTGATGAGGGGCAGGATGTAGGGGTTAGGAGCGGAAGACTTCGACGGGCATTTCTCTGGATGCCTGGCGCGCCGGATAGACCGTCGCCAGCAGGCATAGCAGCAGAGACGCGAGCGCCACCAGCACGAAGTTGAGCGGTTCGACTGCGATTGGCAGGGTGGACATGCCGTAGATTTCGCGCGGGATGCGGATGAAGTGGTAGTGCGCGAGCGCGAAGCAGGCGATCGCGCCGAGGAGGAGGCCCATCGCGGTGCCGGCGGCGCCGACGATCAATCCTTTCAGCACGAAGATCAGGCGGACGTCGCGGCGCGTCGCGCCCATCGAAATCAGCACGGCGATATCCTTGCGCTTCTCCATCACGACCATGATCAAGGTCGCGACCAGGTTAAACGCGGCGACTCCGATCAGCAGTATCAGCACGAGCGCGTAGACGCGTTTCAGCAGTTCGAAGCCGGCGGCGGCGGACTCGTTGAATTCGATCCAGTTGTGAACGCGGTAAGGACTGCCGAACTGTTTGCGAATCGCGTCGGTCACGGCGTCGGTTTGATCGAGGTTGGCCAGATGGATGTCGATGCCGTCGACTTGTCCGGGGCGGCCGAAGAAATCCTGCGCATGCTTGAGATCCATGAAGGCCATGCTGTTGTCGAGGAAGCTGATCCCGGAATCGAAGATCGCGCCGATCACGAATTCGGCGGCTTTGGTCGATAGCGAGCCGTCCGGCGAAATGATCGGCGCCACCACTCGAACGGGGTCGCCGGGTTTTGCTTTGAGCTTGTGCGCGAGGCCGACGCCAATCGCGATACCTGACGTGGCGATCGGAGGACCGCCGCTGGTGGGTGTCGCATGGTAGTCGCGCGCGAGGTTGTCGAGGCCGCCATCGATCATGTAGCGCGCCCATTCGCCCTGCACGATCGGATTTTTCGGCTCGACGCCGCGAATCAGCACGCCGCCGATTCCGCGTCCCGAACTGAGCATCGCCTGGCCCGTCATGTACGCGTCGGAGCCGCTCACGCCACGCACCTTGTTCGCGGTGGTCTGAATAAAGGGAGCGTTGAAGATCGAGCCCTGGCTGTTGATGATCTGAACTTGCGGGCTCAGGCTGAGCACGCGCTCCTTCATGCTCGCTTCGAAGCCGCCCATCACGGACAGCGTGACCGTCAACGCGGCGACGCCGATCATCACGCCGACGCCGGTGAAGATCGTGGTGATCGAGATGAACGCGTCCTTGCGGCGGGCGCGCAGGTAGCGGAGCGCAATTTTCAGTTCGTATCGCACGATGAGGTCGCGCGCTCTGCCGAGCACTGCTCGGGAGGCATCGCGAACGAATCAGAATATCACGTTCTCGCTGCGCAACTGCTCGATTTCGTCTGCGCTCAGATGCAGCATCTCGCGGAAGACTTCGTCGTTGTGCTGGCCGAGGATCGGCGCGGGCGCGCGCAGATCGCCGGGCGTGCGGCTCATTCGATGAGACAATCCTTCGTACGGCGACGGACCCATCTCCTTGTGATCGAGCCAATGCCAGAAACCGAACGACTCGAGATTTTCGTCCTGATGAATATCGACGCAATTCTGGACCGGATACGCGGCGACGCCCGCTGCCTGCAACTTCGACATGAGTGCAGAGGCCGTGTGATCGCGCGTTAGAGTACCGACGAATTCGTCAAGTGGCGCCGCGTGTTCGAGGCGCGAGATGGCGGTCGCGAAACGCGCGTCGGAGCAGGTTGCATCGACGGCATCGAGCATCGCGGCCCACTGCTCGTCATTGGCGACGGCGATCGCGATCCATCGCTCGTGCCCATCTTCGTCGGCGCATCGATAAGCGCCGTGCGGAGCGTAGCGATCCGACGCGTTGGCGCGCGGGCCGAGGATCCGGCCGGTCGCGAAGTAATCAATCAGCGCGGGCGCGAGATTTTGCATCGCGGCTTCATACTGCGCCATGTCGATATACTGGCCGACGCCGGTGCGACGCCGATAATCGAGCGCGGCCAATAGGGTGCATGCGGAAATTCGCGGTGCGATGAAATCGGTGTAGGCGCCGTAGGGCGGCGCGCATGAGCCGTGCTCGTAGCCCGAGATGTAATAAAAGCCCGACAGCGCCGCCATCAGTTGTCCGAAACCGGGGTAGAGCGCGTTGGGGCCGGTCTGACCCTGCATGCAGGTCGAGAGCATGATCAGGTCGGGGCGGAGTTCGCGCAGGCTTTCATAGTCGAGGCCCCAGTTGCGCATCGCTTTGGGCGTGAAACTTTCGACGATGATGTCGGCCCACGGCACCATCCGTTTTGCGAGTTCGCGCGCTTTCGGCTTGCTCAAATCGAGCGTGATTCCTTTTTTCGAGGTGTTGTAGCTGGCGAAGAACTGGCTGCGATTGAGGCCGGGCTGCGCGTCCTTCCATGGCGGGCCGATTCGGAGCACGTCGGGACGCGCGGCCGATTCGACGCGAATCACCTCGGCGCCATTGTCGGCAAAATATTTGGTGGTGATCGGGCCAACGCCGACCCACGCGAAATCGAGGATGTGAACGCCTTCCAATGCGAAGCGGCTCATCGAAATCTCTCCTCAAAAAATCAGATCGCACCGGAGGCGCGGAGTTTAGTCAGATGCGCGGGCGTGAGGCCGAGCAAGCCGGAATAAATTTCGTCGTTGTGCTCGCCGATACGCGGCGCGCGCGTCGGAGTGCCGATCGGCGTTTTGCTCATCTTCACGAACGGTCCGGGAAAGGTAAGCGCCTTGCCGATCGTGTCGTGCGGCACGCTCACCCAGAAATCGCGGGCCTTGAGTTGCTCGTCATCGGCGACATCGGCAACGCTCGCGACGGGCGCGAGAAAAATTCTGCGCTTCAGGCCGACGGCGTAAATTTCGCGCTTGGTCATCGTGCTGAAGAACTGCTGAATTTTGGTCTCGAGATCGTCGATCTCGCGATAATCCTGCTCGGTCATCTTCATGAACATGCCGGGCACCCAGGAAACCCAATCTTTGGTGCGCATCCAGTCGGACGCGAAGCCGTGCTCGCCCATCCAGGCGATGAGGGTCTTGGTGGAAGCGCCAAACATGACGCCGCCTGCCACGAGAATCGAGATGTGCCCGTCCTTGCAATCGTAAACCATCTTGCGGCGTGCGTCGGCGGAGCCAACGTGGCGTCCGGTGCGCGAGAGATAGTTGCCGTGCAGAATCGGCATCGCCTGTTCGTTCATAAGCGTCCACACGATGCAGGCCTGCATGTTCACGACGATCCGCTGGCCGAGGCCGTCGATCTGGCGCGGATAGTGCGCGAGCATCGACGCCACCGCCGCTTCGCCGCCCGCGTGCAGACCGGCTTGCGGCAGGCTCATCTGGATTGGCGGCCTGCCCTCATCGCCCATCAGGTACATCATGCCGCCGGCCGCCCACGTGACGATGTCGGCCCACTGATAATCCTTGCCGGGGCCGGTGTCGCCGAAGGGAGTAATCGACGTGTAGATGAGCCGCGGATTGCGCGTGGCGAGGGCGTCGTAGCCAAGCCCGATCGCGTCGAGATGTCCCAGCGGATGCGACTCGACCAGGAAATCGGAGCGCGCGGCGAGGTCAGCGACAATCGCGCGGCCGTCGGCGCTCGCGAGATTCGCGGTGACGGATTTTTTGCCGGCGTGATACGCGATCGAATAGAGCGATCGATCGGGATGCGGAACATCTTCGAGGAATGGCGGAATACGGCGCGTCGCGCATCCTTCGGGCGGCTCGACTTTAATCACTTCGACGCCGAGATCGGCAAGAAGTTTACCGCACAGCGCGCCTTTCTCGTCGGTCAGATCGAGTAGCCGGAAACCTTTGAGCAATTCTGCGGGCATCGAGTATCACATCCTCGGAATTGTCGCCGGCAGATATTGCGAGCATCGCCGACGGACATAGGTCGAGGCATTCTAGCCGCATCGCGACGAAGGTGGTAACGGACGTGCGGGCGGCGGCGGCGCGAAGTATTGGAACCGTCGACGCGAGCGGAAAATGCTACGTGCGGCTGGCGTGGCGGGCGGCGCCGATCGCGGTCGCGAAATCGGCGTGAGCGGGAATCGCGAAGCGGCGGCCGAACGGAAAATCGAGGCGCTTGATTTCCTGCATGAAGCGGAAAAGCCGCGAGAGCTTGCCGGTCAGCACGATATTTTCCTGGCCGCATCCGCGCGCACTCGCGAGCGCAAGCACGCCGATCGACTCGACAATCATGTTCATGATCGCGAGCGCCTTGTCCTCGGGCGTGGCGTCGGCGCTGACCTTGCCGAAATTCGAGGCGGTGGTCGATGGTGGCAAATCGCCGATCGCGCCGCCCGCGATATCGCGCACCGACAGATCGATTCGCCGCAAGTCGCCCTTGCGCGCAAGGTTCTCGAGCCGCTCGATGGTCGAGACGCCGAGCATGTGTTTCGCGAGGCCGAGCAGCGTGCCGCCGCCGATGCCGGTGCCGCCGAAGTGCTCGATCTTGTCGCCGGTCACCGACACGATCGCGGTGCCGGTGCCGAGCGAAACGACCAGCGCATTCTGCTTGCCGGCGAGCGAGGTGCCGCCGATTCCGATCGCGGTGAATTCATTGACCACGAGCACCGGGCGCCCGAGCAATGTTTTCGGAAGCACGCGCGAGCCCGCGCCGGTAGCTGCGACGCGCTCGATATCCTCGAGCTTGATTCCGAAATCGGAGACGAGTTTGCCGAGTGCGCCGGCAGCCGCGGCGACCGGGTCATTGGCCTCGATCGTGACGACGTGCAGGCCACCATTTTCGAGGATCACGGCGTCGGTGGTCGATCCACCGATATCGATGCCAACGATCATAAGTGGTGCCGGCTCCTGTCCAGCCCGAATAGAAAGTAGATCAGCGGGCGTGAACCTGCAAACGCGGTCGAGTGCGCCTCGCGGCGCGGCGTTCGACGATTCGATACACTGTGCTAGGGTCGCAAAAATGCCACGGCGCAAAGCCGATCAATCACCGAGCCTGTTCCCGCCGCGCACGCCGCTCAGCCAGCCGCTGGCGGATCGGATGCGTCCGCGCACGCTCGACGAAGTCGTTGGGCAGGAGCATCTGCTGGGTGCGGGCAAGATTCTCCGGCAGATGGTCTCGGCGCGAGTGCTGCACTCGATGATTCTGTGGGGGCCGCCAGGTACCGGCAAGACGACGCTCGCGATATTGCTGGCGGCGCAATCGGGCGCGGTATTTCGCTCCCTGCCGGCGGTGACGTCGGGAATTGCCGACTTGCGCGAGGCGGTCGAGGCGGCGCGCCACGATCTCGAGGCCGGCAAGCGCACGGTTATTTTTATCGACGAGATTCATCGCTGGAATCGCGCGCAGCAGGACGCGTTTCTGCCGCATGTCGAGAGCGGTTTGATCACGTTGATCGGTGCGACGACCGAGAATCCATCGTTCGAGGTGATCTCGGCGCTGCTCTCGCGGATGCGGCTCCTGGTGCTGCAACCGCTGACGGAAGAGAACATCGGCGCCGTCGTCGAACGTGCTTTGGCCGATACGGAGCGCGGACTCGGGCAGAGCGGGCTCAATCTTGGAATGGGCGCGCTCGATGAAATCGTGCGCAATGCGGGCGGCGATGCGCGGCGCGCGCTCGGCACGCTCGAGATAGCGGCGGAAATAGCTCTGAACGCCGGCGCGAAATCGATCACGCCGGAGCACGTGCTCGAATCGTCGCAGCAGAAAGCGCTGCTCTACGATCGCGCGGGCGAAGAGCATTACAACGTCATCTCGGCGTTCATCAAGAGCATGCGCGGCACTGATCCGGACGCGGCGGTGTATTGGATGATGCGCATGATCGAGGCGGGCGAGGAGCCGCTGTTCATCGCGCGGCGGATGGTGATCTTCGCGTCGGAAGACGTCGGCAACGCGGATCCGCGCGCGCTGCAAATCGCGCTGGCGGTGAAGGACGCGGTGGATTTCGTCGGATTGCCTGAGGGAGTGATCCCGCTCGCGCAGGGAGTCACGTATCTCGCGAGCGCGCCGAAATCGAATGCGTCGTATATGGCGATGAAGCAGGCGGGCGAGGATGCGAGGACGCTGGGCGCGCTGCCCGTGCCGCTGCATCTGCGCAACGCGCCGACGCCGATGATGAAAGGCCTCGGTTACGGCAAGGGCTACAAGTATCCGCACGATTTCGAGGGCGCGCTGGCGTCGCAGAGTTATCTGCCCGACAAATTGAGCGGCCGAGTGTATTACGATCCGTCGGAGCGCGGTTACGAAATCAGGATTCGCGAATATCTGGCGCGGGCGCGAGAGAAGCGTGCGAATGCGCGGCGCGGCGGCGGCGGGAATCGCGGCGAAACCGAATAGCTGAAAAGCAAACCGCGAGCGACGGAGACCCGCGCTCGCGGCTCACTCAAAAATTGCGGGCTTACTTGGTGCCGAGCACGCTGTCCTTCAGCGCCTTGGCAGCGGTGAAGCGGAGCCGCGTGCGGGCCGGAATCTTGATCTCCTGGCCGGTCGCGGGATTGCGGCCCATCCGCGCCTTGGTTTTGCGCTTGCGGAAAATTCCGAGGCCGGCGAGGCGCAGGGAACCTTCCTTTTTGAGTTCGCGCACGACCAGCGCGTTGAGTTCTTCGAGGGTGGCCTTGGCCTGCTTCTTCGTGATCTCGATTTTGTCCGCGAGATACGATGCTACTTGCGACTGCGTCATCATCCTCCTCCTTGGTGCTCAGAATCGAGCCATGATTTGAGCGTGAACCAGAACGGCGAGGAATTCAAGCGTCGCGCATGAGAAAATCGCATTTTTTTCTAGGGATCGCGCCGATTTCTGCACAGCACGACCAGATTCATCCACAGGGACAGTGAGTTGGCTGTGGGCTGCACCGAAAACGCCGATGGCGCTTGGCTAAAAGCGCGCCCTTGAAGGCCGAGCTTTCGCGAGGCGCGAACGTCGCGGAGCCGAATCGGGCCGAAGGGCCGAATCGCAATTCAATTGTAGACCCCGAGTCCGGAGCGCCAGCGGAGGCGAGGGTGTGTCCCCAATTAAGTAAAGCATTTAATAGCGGACCTCGACGAGACAAAGTCCGCCCGGAGGCGCAGGCGCGGGAGCGTCGCGGCGATTTCCTGCGAGAAGTATCGCCGCGATATCCGGCGCGGAAAGTTTGTTCTTGCCCGCTTCGACCATCGCAGCCACCATCGTGCGCACCATGTGGCGGAGAAAACTGTTGGCCTCGACGCGATACACCAGAAACACGCCGTCGCGATTCCATTCGCTGACGAACACGCTGCGAACGGTGGTTTTCGCGTCTGAGCCGAGCGTTTGAAACGCGGCGAAATCGTGCTCGCCGAGGAACACGCGGGCCGCATCGTTCATCGCGGAAAGATCGAGCGATTCGCGCACGAGCCAGCTATAGCGATAGTCGAACGCCGATTGGATGCGGCGATTCAGCACGCGGTATTCGTACACTCGCGATGTAGCGTGGCGCCGCGGATTGAAATCATCGGGGACTTCCGCGACGTCGAGCACGACGATATCCGGCGGCAGCATCGCGTTCAGCGCGCGCATCAACGTGGGCGGATCGAAATCGCGCGGCAATTTGATCGAGGCGATCTGGCCGCGTGCATGAACGCCGGCATCGGTGCGGCCGGAGCCATGCACGCGCACGCTGGCCGCAAAGATTCGTTCCAGTACGCCCTCGATTCGTCCTTGAATCGAATCGTGCTTCGCCTGCAGTTGCCAGCCGGAATAGTTGGCGCCGTCGTACTCGATCGTGAGCTTCAGCAGCATCGCGCACGCGGCCAGATCAGGCGAGCGCGGAGGAACCGAGCGCGAGGGTCTCGGCGATCCACAGCGCGCCCAGAGCGGCCAGCCGCGTATTGTCGAAGACGCACCAGAGGCCGAGCGCGCCCGGGCTTTCCTCGACGCTGACGACGATGGCCTCCTGGCCAACCGCGTCGATGACACCGAGCGGTTCGCCCTCTTCCGCGATCAGCACGCCGGGCGCAATGCGGAGCAATTCGCGCGCGTCGCCGCCGTCGATCAGGGCGGGAAGGTTGATCGCGAGCGCGGAGCCGTGCAGCACGGGAACCGCGACGACCTGAAGGGCGAGCACCGGCGAGCGGTCGAGAATCGAGATCACCTGGGAGCAAATTGCGGTTGCGATCGAGCGCTCGTGCTCGCGCATAAAAACATTGAAGCCGCGCTGGATAGCGTCGTCGTCGAGATCGAGCCGCGCGCTCAAAAGATCGGTGGTTTGATCGACGGTCGCAGCGAGCATGTCACGGCCGCCGGCGCTCGCACCGAGCATCGCGGTGGCCGCGACGAATCCGGTGTGAGCTCTCAGAGCATTCAGGCAGGTCGCGAGCACGTGCGCCGCGGGATGCGGAATCGTGAAGAGGCGCGCGTCGCGCAGTTGATCGAATCGGGCGCGCGGCGTGAGTCCCGGCGCGACGATCGGCAAATTCGAAGGCGCGCGATTCGCCGAGCTGAGATCGATCAGAATCGGGCCGGGCGCGGCGCCTATGATTTCGCTCGCGGCAGCGGCGGGAATCGCGAGAAAAGCGAGATCGAAGCCGCGCAGATCTTCGGCAGCGGACAGCGGCTCGACCAACTGTTCCTCGCCGCCAGCGTCGAGCGTCTGGGCGGAACCGGCCGCGGTCGCGAAGAGTTTGAGTTCGCTGAACTGAAAGCCGCGCGCGCCGATCAGATCGATAATTTGATTCCCGACGACGCCGGTGGCGCCGACCACGGCCACTCGCGGCTCGCGAGGCAGGGGCATCAGCCTTCTTCGCTCTCGAGTTTTTCCCGCACCAGCCGGCCCATCGCTTTGCATCCGATGGTTTTGGTGCCGCCGCCGCCGTGAAGGTCGCGCGTGCGATGACCGTCGCGAATGACTTGATCGACCGCCTGCGCAATGAACTCGGCCTCGGAGCGCATCCCGAGCGAATGCTCGAGGAGCATCGCAGCCGAGAGGATCGCGGCAAGCGGATTGGCTTCGTCGCGGCCGGCGATATCGGGCGCGCTGCCGTGAATCGGTTCGTACAGGCCGACGCGGTAGCCGCCGCTGTTCAGCTCCTCGCCGAGGGAGGCCGATGGCAGCATCCCCATCGAGCCGGCCAGCACGGATGCTTCGTCGGTGAGGATGTCGCCGAACAAATTTTCGGTGACGATAACGTCGAAGTCTTTGGGGCGCCGCAGCAGATGCATCGCCATCGAATCGACGAGCTGATTTTCGAAGGCAACTTCCTTGAACTCAGCGCTCATCTCGGTGGCGATTTCACGCCACAGGCGCGACGACGAAAGCACGTTGGCTTTATCGACGGAAGTGAGTTTGTTCCGGCGCTCGCGAGCGAGTTCGAAACCAAATCTCAGCACGCGACTTATTTCGGCTTCGGAGTAGAAGCAGGTATCGACCGCCTCGCGGCCTTCCTTGCCGACGCGCCTTTCACTCGGCTTGCCGTAGTAGATGCCGCCGGTGAGTTCGCGGATAACGACCAGATCGACGCCGGTGATCACTTCGGGCTTGAGCGGAGACGCAGCGATCAGTTCCTTGACGGTTTTGACCGGGCGGACATTGGCGAACAAGCCCAGCGCCTTCCGCAAACCGAGCAGCGCCTGCTCGGGACGTTTTTCGGCGCCGGGATTGTCCCACTTGGGACCGCCGACGGCGCCGAGCAGAATCGCGTCGCTATCTTGCGCGAGCTTCAGGACCTCGTCGGGCAGCGGAGTGCCGGTCGCGTCGAGGGCGTGGCCGCCGATGAGGCCTTCCTTGAACTCCATATCCACGGCGGATCGGCGCGCAATTATCTTGAGCACCTGAAGCGCCTCGCCGACGACTTCGGGACCGATGCCGTCACCCTTCAGCACTAAAATTTTGTAGGCCATGCTCGAGCGCAGGAAGCTTGGAGGTGAATGATCGGAAGACGTAAAATCGCAACCAACCTTCCGTCTTATCCCTCAGCCAGAAACGTGAAGTGAAAAGTTTTTCAACGTCCTTCGCGAAAATGCTTCTCCATGCACTTAGCCCATGTAACTTTCTGCGGCAAGTCCTCGCGGCTCAGTGGACATCCGAAGTGGGCTTCAGCACGGCGTGGCGGCGATTCTGCAAGCGGTTCAGCGCATTGATCAGCGCGAGCGCGCTCGCCATCACGATATCGCTATGCGCGCCCTGTCCGGCGACGGTCGAGCCGTTCTCGCGAATCAGGCAACTCACTTCGCCGAGCGCGTCAGTGCCGCCGGTGATCGCCTTGACGGCGTAACGCTCGAGCGCCGGATTGATCCCCGCGATTTTGTAGATCGCCTTGTAGCAGGCATCGACCATCCCGTCGCCGTTGCTGTTGCCGGTGTGCTCGACTCCATCGACGCGCATCGTAACTTCGGCGTGCGGCGTGATGGTGCTCGATGAGCCGACCTTGAGATCGACCAGCTCGAAGTGATCGGTGGTGCGGCGCGCCTCTTCGGTGACCAGCGCCAGGATGTCGTCGTCGTAAACGATTTTCTTCTTGTCGCAGAGCGCCTTGAACTCGGCGAAGGCCTTATTCAGATCGACCGCGTCGGTATCGATACCCAGTTCCTTCAGCCGGTTGCTGAACGCGTGACGGCCCGAATGCTTGCCGAGTACGAGCTTGTTGGAGGGAATCCCGATGTCCTCGGGCTTCATGATTTCGTAGGTCAGCTTGTATTTGAGCACGCCGTCCTGATGGATACCGGCTTCGTGCGCGAAAGCGTTGTCGCCGACGATCGGTTTGTTGGCGGGCACCGATTGGCCGATGATCTGCGAGAGCAATCGCGACGACGGATAAATTTGCCGCGTGTTGATGCGCGACTGAATGCCCATGAAATCTTTGCGCGTCTTCATCGCCATCACGACTTCTTCGAGCGAGCAATTTCCTGCGCGCTCGCCGATGCCGTTGATCGTGCATTCGATTTGGCGCGCACCGTTGCGGACCGCGGCCAGCGAATTCGCGACGGCCAGGCCGAGATCGTTATGGCAATGCGCGCTCCAGATCACCTTGTCGGCGCCGGGAACCTTCTCGCGCATATAGGCGAACATGCGGCCGAACTCCTCGGGCATCGCGTGGCCGGTGGTATCGGGCAGATTGATGATCGTGGCGCCGGCGCGAATCACCTCGCTGCAAACGTCCACCATGTAATCCCAGTCTGTGCGCGAGGCGTCTTCGCAGGAAAATTCGATGTAGTCGAGATGTTTCTTGGCGCGCGTGACGGCCCACGTCGCGGCGTCGAGCACGTCTTCGCGATTCATGT
This sequence comes from Candidatus Binatus sp., assembly GCF_030646925.1. Classification (NCBI taxonomy): domain Bacteria; phylum Candidatus Binatota; class Binatia (SeqCode); order Binatales (SeqCode); family Binataceae (SeqCode); genus Binatus (SeqCode); species Binatus sp. (SeqCode). The sequence continues at coordinate 14,606 of NZ_JAUSKL010000084.1, forward strand.
TGAGCTTATATTTGAGATGGATGTCGGAGGTCGCGATGAAGATATGGATACCGGGATGACGGGCATGATCGACGGCGCGCAACGCGGAATCGACGTCTTCTTCGCGGGTGCGGGACAGGCTCAGCACGATCGGTTCGGTCACCGCCTGCGCGACGCGGGTGACGGATTCGAAATCGCCGGGCGAAGAGACAGCGAAGCCGGCCTCGATGATATCAACGTTCAGGCGTTCGAGCTGGCGGGCGAGCGCGATTTTTTCCTCGACGTTCATGGTGCATCCGGGCGATTGCTCGCCGTCGCGCAGCGTGGTGTCGAAGATCCGCACGTGGTCGGGTTGATGAGGTTCAGTGTTCGCGCTTGCCATCGTCATTCTCTCCTGCGTTAGTCCCGCAGCAAACCGGCGATCCGTCGTGGGCGAAATCGGCAAAAAAGAAAACGCCCCGGGCGGCTTCGTCGGCCCACTGCCCGGGGCGTTAGTCTCAGATTAATCAGGCTTGTCAGACCTGTCCGGACGCGCGCCTGGCGTGGGCCCTAATAAGGGCCAGGCTAAGCAGCAGTTCCGGAAGCAGGTGTTGAAACATGGTGAATGGATTCTAGGCGTCGCAGGCGCAAGCAGTCAAGGCGGCGATAGTGGCGGGGAAGGTTGGTTCATCCGGACAAGCCCGGTGCCTGCTCGGGTGCCTTTCGCGAGAAATCTTCCGGCTCCGGCACCTCGAGCAATGCACGCTTGGCAGCCGCGATAATACCAATCTCGCGAATAATCTGGGCCTGTTGAGCGCGAATTCGTGGTGTGAGCAGCAGTCTCAAGGCCAACAGCGTAAGCCCTCCCACTAGCGCTCCCGCGGCACCCAGCACACCGGCGAGCATGATTTGCACAATTAGACTTGCCATTTGAGGATATCTCGCCAATCAATCTCCATTTTCACATATGCGCACGGTACGCGATAGTGCCGGGAACGGCCAGCGCGAAACCGCCCAAGGTCAATGCAAGTACTGCCTTCCATGCAACTTGTGGCTGATATCTTGGTGGCAGAAGCCCAAGCAGGCAGATTGCCAGAATCAGCAGTAGTCCGACGCAAATCAACGCCGCGATTACGACCTGATTCTGACTCTCGAAAGATGCATTGATGTTAGAGTTGGTAAAAACGCCGCCCAGCGCGCCCCACGCCAACACGTGAGAGTCCCATCCCAAATCACAGATTAAATCCTGCCAGGTACCGGGTCTGAACCGCCAATCAAGCAAACCCATGACAAGAACGAAAAGCGCCGGCACCGCAAACACCACCAGATAGATCATACTCGCCACCCTCTAGACTTCCGGCGGGGAATATTCAAGCAGATCAGTACACTCGCAGCTAGCGAAGCTCAGTCCGACTGTGCCCGATGTTTCGCTATTCGTGGTCGACAGTTGGTGCGGGGAGGCTGCCGGTAGGGCGGGCGGGGCGCGGCGATGCGCCGTTGGCGGCATGCGGTTTCTCGACTGCGACGGGTCGCAGCACAGAAACCTTGGCGCGCATCTGTTCGCCGCGCACGAGCAGGATCGGACCGGAGAGCACGTACGCCGTCGAGATAAGAAAAGCGGTGAGTTGCGGCATCGCGAACAGCATCGCCGCGAATACCACCATCGCGATTACCAACTCGACCTGCGCGCGCTTGTCGAGTTTCAGGGTTTTGAAACTCGGGTAGGGGACGCGCGAGATCATCAGGCCAGCGAGCGCGAGCGTGATCGGCGCCATGAACGCGCATAGCGTGCGCGGCGAATCGAGTTCGAAATAGCTGTACGCGAGCGCCATCCCGGCGATCATTGCCGCGGCGCCGGGGACCGGCAATCCGGTGAAGCGATGCTTGTCGGCGGTCGCAGTTTGCACATTGAAACGCGCGAGACGTAGCGCAGCGCAAATCACAAAGAGTCCGCTGATCGCGATACCGGTCGAGCCGATCGGTTTGAGCGCCCACGAATACATCAGCATCGCGGGCGCGACGCCGAACGCGACGAGGTCGGAAAGGCTGTCGTACTCGACGCCGAAGTGGCTCGAGGTGCGGGACGCGCGCGCGACGCGTCCGTCGAGGCCGTCGCAGACGAAGGCGAGTCCGATCAATACGGCGGCGACTTCGAAATGGCCGCTTACGGCAGAGACGATCGAATAGAAACCGGAGAGCAGGCCAATCGACGTGATGGTCGCGGGGAGCAGGAAAACTCCGCGCCGCAAGCGGCTATCGGAACTTGGGTTCTGCTCCCGCGCGGAGTGGAGTTCCATCCGAGCGCGTTCATCGCGCGAACGCCGGGAATTGCGGCTCATGGTTCGATTGCTCCGATGATAGTCTCGCCCGCCCGCACGCGTTGGCCCATCGTGACCATGACCCGGTATTCAGCGGGAAAGAAGTGATCGACGCGGCTGCCGAACATGATGAGTCCGATCCTTTGGGCTACCTGTATTCTATCACGCGCGCGCAACCGGCAAACTATGCGCCGGGCCAGGTAACCGGCCACCTGGAGCATCGCGAACCTGCGGCCCAGCGGGTCGGACATCGCGATCAGATTGCGCTCGTTGTGCTCGCTGGCGTCATCGCGAAACGCGGCGCGAAATTCGCCCGAGGTGTGCTCGACCATCGTGACCACGCCGCCGACGGGAGCGCGATTTACGTGGACGTTGAGCGGCGACATGAAGACGGACACGCGATGGCATCGATCGCCCGCGCCGGCCGGGAAAGCGACCTCGGCAATGTCGGTGACTTTGCCGTCCGCGCCCGAGATCACAACGCCGTCGGTGCGGGCCGGGAAGCGGTCGGGATCGCGGAAGAACATCGCGACCGCGATCGCGATCAGCACGACGATCGCACCGATCGATTTCGCGCCGAGCGCGATCAGTATGATGCCTGCCGCGGTGACGGCGACGGACATGATCACGCCTTCCGCGGCGATGCCGATAAGTTTCGCCGCGCGCGCGATCAATCCGCCGGCTGTTGGGCGGCCACTATCTGTCTCACCGGCCAATGGAGCCTAGTTCTTCGATTTATCGACCAGGCGATCGCTCGCGAGCCACGGCATGAACGAGCGCAGCTTGCGGCCGACCTCCTCGATCGGATGATGCTCGGCTTCCTTGCGCAATTCCCGGAAATGCGGCAGCCCGGCGCGATACTCGCCGATCCATTCGTTGGCGAATTTGCCCGACTGGATGTCGGCCAGGATTTGTTTCATCGCCTCGCGCGAGGGCCCGCCGACGACGCGCTTGCCGCGCGTCATATCGCCGTATTCCGCAGTGTTGCTAATCGAGTAACGCATGTTCGAGATGCCGCCCTCGTAGATCAAATCGACGATCAACTTAACTTCGTGCAGGCATTCGAAGTATGCCATCTCGGGTGCATAGCCGGCTTCGACCAGCGTTTCGTAACCGGCGCGAATCAGTTCGGTCAGCCCGCCGCATAGCACCGATTGCTCGCCGAACAGATCGGTCTCAGTCTCTTCCTTGAAAGTGGTTTCGATCACCGCCGCGCGCGCGCCTCCGATCGCGCTGCCGTAAGCGAGACCGACCTTGGCCGTGTCTTTCGACGGATCCTGCTGAACCGCAAGCAGGCACGGAACGCCACGGCCTTTGGTGTATTCCGATCGCACGAGATGGCCTGGGCCTTTCGGCGCGATCATGAACACGTTCACGTCGGGCGGCGGCTGGATGAATTTGAAATGGATATTGAAGCCGTGACCGAAGGCCAGGTATTTACCCTTGGTCAGATGCTTCGCGATTTCGGCTTCGTAGATTTCGGAGCCCATCTCGTCCGGCACGAGCATCATGATGATATCGGCCTGGCGGGCAGCTTCGGCGGTGTCGAAGACGGGCAGTCCTTGTTGGGCGGCCTTCGCGCGCGAGGGCGAGCTTTTGCCGAGGCCGACGCATACCTCCATCCCGCTGTCGCGGAGGTTGAGGGCGTGTGCGTGTCCCTGGCTGCCGAAGCCGATGACCGCGATTTTTTTGCCTTTGAGCGCGCTCGGGTCGGCGTCGCGGTCGTAATAAACCTTCATTCGATTTCTCCTGCTATTCGGAAGATTCGCGCACGCGCCGATTTTGATGATTTTCGGCGTTCAGTTGCACCGCGCGCGCCATCGCGACTTTGCCCGAGCGAACCACTTCCTTGATTCCGAGTGGGCGCACGATCGCGATGAATGCCTTGATTTTTTCGGCGTCGCCGGTGAGTTCGACGGTGATCGCGCGCGGGCCGATATCGATCACGTGGGCGCGAAACGCCGCGACGATCGAATCCAGCTCGCCGCGCGTGCGTTCATCGACGGAGACCTTTACGATCACCATCTCGCGGTCGATAGTTTCGACGTCCTTGAAGTCGGCAATCTTGATGACACAAACGAGCTTGTTCAGTTGTTTGTTGATTTGCTCGAGGATCTGATCGTCGCCGGTGGTGACGAGCACAATTCTCGAGACCGTCGGATCGAGCGGATCCTCATTGACGGTCAGAGATTCGATGTTGAAGCCGCGGCTGGAAAACAGTCCGGCCACGCGCGCGAGCACGCCGAATTCGTTTTCAACCAGAACCGATATCGTATGACTTCTCATGCAGTAGGGTGCGCGCACACATGGCCGGAATCCGCCGGGTCAGCGAGCCTCGTGTTGATAGCGGCCGAGGATCGCCATCATCCGGTCTTTGGAGGCCAGTTTGAGCTTCTGGATGCGCTTTTCTTCGATTGCCTCTTCGGTGGTCAGATAGTGCTTATGACGGAATTCTTCCAGCTTGCGTTTTAATCCCTGATGCTCGGTGTAGAGACTCTTCAATTCCTGATCCTGATCTAGATGCCGCCGGATGATTTCTTCCTCTCGCTGCTCCATAAGCCCTCCGTGGCTATTGCGGCCGGATCCCTGGTGGTCTTCCTGAAGGTGGAATCCGGCGTTCTTATATAAAGCGGTTCAAGCGATTCGCCTCGATCCTTTTCGCCATGAGCCAGCCGCGCTGCGCCAATCGCCGCGACGCAAACTCCGCGCAAATCGAGCGTCCCTGTTTCGAGAACCGCCACCCCGAGCCCCCGCCTTCCAACCAGGGCCGCCGCATCGTTCGCGCATGAGTCACCGACGAACAGCGTATCCCCGGTGATGCGCGATGCCAGGTGTTCGAGCGCGACTACCGATTCCTCTGATCGTTTTTCTAGCCGATCGGCCACGACTCGGTAAAGGGCTGCGTACACTTCGCCCCTTCTGGCGTCAAAAATAACGCAAATCGAGGCGCCCGGTGCAACCTCGCCGGACTCGCGCGCTGCGATCGCGATTGAGTCGAAGCTCGGAACACCGACGAGGGAGCATCCGGTGGCCAGCACGAGGCCTTTTGCATAGCTGAGTCCGATTCGAAGGCCGGTGTATGAGCCGGGTCCAATTCCGACCGCGATTGCGTTCAGTTCGCTGATCGAAAGCCCGGCGTTGCCTACGAGTTCATCGACGATGGCGGGGATTGAAACGCTGTGAGACGCAACGGCGCGATCGATTTTGTCGATCACTCGCCCATGCGAAATCAGCGCGAGGCTCGCGACTCCGGTTGCAGTGTCGAGTCCGAGGACGTGGCCCGTCGATGCTCCTTCGTCGAGGAGCTGCTCAACCCTGAACAATGCGCGAGATATCATTGAAGATGACAAACGCCATCAGCGCGACCAGCAGAAACAGCCCGACTTGCAGCATCATCTCGCGATAGCGCAACTCGAGCGGCCGGCCCAGCACGCCCTCGAAGGCGAAGAACAGCAGATGGCCGCCGTCGAGCAGCGGGACCGGCAGCAGGTTGATGATGCCGAGTTCGAGGCTAAGCATTACGGTGAACATCGCGAGGCTCGAGAATCCTTCGTGCGCCTCGCGGCCAGCCATCTGGGCAATCATGATTGGGCCACCGAGAGCCTCGCGCACCGGAATCGCGCCGGTGACGATACTCGCGATCCCGACGACCAGTTGCTTCGCCATGTCGATCGAGGTGGTGACGCCGTGGCCGAACGCGCTCAGCGGACCGAAGCGCTTGCGGGTTTCATCGCCGCGCGGCAGCACGCCGATCACCCACGTCGCCGCCATGGTGCCGTAGATGGTCTTCTGCTCCTGTTTGGTGGGGGTGACGACGATCGTTTGCTTGCTCGAGGCCGCGCCGTCGGTGCGAACGATTTCGACCTTGAAGGGAGTGCCGTCGCCCTCTTTGATTCGGCGCGAGAAGTCGTTCCAACTGTCGGTCGGCTGACCGTTGAGCGAAATGATTCGGTCGCCGGTGCGGAGGCCGGCTTTGAAGGCGGGCAGATCCGGTTTGACTTGTCCGACCACGGGCAACAGCAGCGGTACCCCGACCATGAAGACGACGGTGAGCAGGACCGGGGCAAAAAGGAGGTTCGAGAGCGGTCCGGCGAGAACGATCAGGATGCGCTTGCCGAGACTCTGCGTGGGGAACGCACGCTTCTGAAATGACTTGAGCAGTACCGGAGGCGGATGCTCGGTGAGAAACTTGATCGATTCTTCGACCGACCCGCGCTGATTGATTTCGTCGATCAGGCCCGCTTCGTCGGGGCGAAGTTCGCGACCGATAGTCGTGGCGGCATCGGATGGCGAGAAGGCAAGACGCTCGGCGATGGTTCGCAGATTTTGATCGAAGTCGGAAGTGGGCTTGATGCGGCTGTGAGCGCGAGCATCGCCAATCACGTCGAGGCCGATCTCGTGGAGATAGTTCGCGAGTTCCTCGCTCTTGGGATTTTCGCCGACTTCGTCGCCGAGCATCCGCACGTAACCGCCGAAGGGCGTCGCACCGATCGAGTATTCAGTCTCGCCGCGCCTGGTTCCCCACAGTTTGGGGGGATAGCCGATGGAGAAACGCAGCACGCGCACGCCGAGCCGCTTGGCCATCGCGAAGTGACCTGCCTCGTGCACGATGACCAGCACGGCGAAAATAAGTGCGGCGGCGAGAATCGATATCAGCATACGAGCCCGCGGCGATCGGCGACTACAAAAATGTTCCTATTCAAAGCTTGCCCTCTTTTGATGAGGATTCGAGCAGAAAAAAAACGGCCCGCGAAGCCGCATTACGAGTAATAGTAGGTGAAAACCGCCGCCAAAACCAGCGAACAAGTTCGATCGATCAGCCCGCCGTGCCCCGGGAACAGCCAGCCCGAGTCCTTGACTCCAGCGGAGCGTTTCAGCGCGGAGCCGGCAAGGTCGCCAAGTTGCGCGAGCACGGCGATAGCGGCTGAGAAGATCGCGGCGCCGGCGATGCTCCAGTCGGGCGCCAGCATCGGGCGCAGCATCAGGCCGGCGATGATCGACGAGACGAGTCCGCCGATTGCTCCCTCGACAGTCTTGTTCGGACTAACGAGCGGCATCAGTTTGGTTTTTCCGATTCCGCGCCCGACGAAATAGGCGCCGGTGTCGCTCGCAATCACCAGCGCGAGCATCAGGACGAGCAACTCGATTCCGCGCGGCGAGTTTCGTAGCAAGGCGAAGTAGGGAAACAGGACGCCGGCATATGCGGCTCCGATCGCGGTCAACGCGAGGCCCTTAGGTCCCGCGTCAGCGCCGCGGCGCGCGACGACGATCATCAGCGCGAGCATCATGAGTATGACCAGCGTCGGCAAAAGCCAGCCCGCATCGCCGCAGTACAGCAGTGCGAACAGCGGAACTGCGCCGACGGCGAGAAGAATCGCAATCGCGAGCGCGATGCGGCCGGGGCTCGCAGCCCAAGTCATCGCTGCGATCTCGTAGAGCGCGAAGCATCCAAGGACCGCGATGAACAATCGGAAAAACGAATCGGATCCAAACAAGATCGCGGCGAGCAATACCGGCAGCGCGATCGCTGCGGTCCAGAGCCTAGTTTTGAGCACGCAGCGGGTGGTCGGCGCCGTTCGAGACTGCGCCGAAGCGGCGCTCGCGAAGCTGATACGCGGCCAGCGCGGCAAGGAAATCGCGCTCCCGGAAATCGGGCCACAGCGTATCGGTGAAATAGAGTTCGGTGTAGGCGAGCTGAAACAGGAAAAAATTCGAGATGCGAAGTTCGCCCGAGGTGCGAATCAAAAGATCCGGGTCGGGCAAGCCGCCGGTCGTCAGTTCGCGGGCGACGGTCTGCTCATCGATTTCGTCGGGAGAGAGCTTGCCGTCGGCGACCGACTGCGCGATTGCTTTCACCGCGTTCACGACATCCTGCCGCCCGCCGTAGGAGAGCGCGATCGCAACCGTCATCGTGCGATTGTCGCGGGTCGCTTCGACGGTGGCGGCCAGGGCCTGGCGCACGCGAGGCGGCAGCCGATCGGTTTCGCCGAGCGCAACGACGCGAATATCGCGCTTCATCAGGCGCTTGGTCTCGGTGATGAGATAGCGATGAAAGAGCTGCATCAGGAAACTGACTTCGGTGCTCGGGCGATGCCAGTTCTCGTTAGAGAACGCGAACAAGGTGAGATATGGGATGCCGAGTTCGCGCGCCGCTTCGACGACCGCGCGCACCGAATCCTTGCCGCGGCGATGGCCCTCGTGGCGCGGCAGTCCGTGGCCGCGCGCCCAGCGGCCGTTGCCGTCCATGACGATCGCGACGTGGCGCGGCAGTCGCGAGGAATCGACGGATAACGCCGGAAAATCGTTTAATGGCAATGAGATGGTCACTTGCTGATCGGGCTGCTCGAACTCCTCCCGCTTTCGAGGCGTACGCTCCGCGGGCGAACTCAGACCTCCATTATCTCCGCTTCCTTGGCGCTCAGAACCTTGTCGACCTTCTCGATGAACTCGGTGGTGAACTGCTGGACCTTGGCCTCGCCGGCGCGCATCTCGTCCTCGGTCGCCTGCTTGTCCTTGTGCAGTTCCTTCAGCATGTCGTTGGCGTCGCGGCGATGATTGCGGACGCCGACGCGAAACTCTTCGGCGATTTTGCGAACGTGCTTGACCAGGTCCTTGCGCCGTTCCTCGGTTAATTCCGGAATCGGAATCCTGATCAACTTGCCGTCGCTCATCGGATTGAGACTGAGGTCCGAGGTCTGGATCGCTTTTTCGATATCGTGCAGGGAGCCCTTGTCGTAAGGCGTGATCACGATCAGGCGCGGCTCGGGCGCCGACAATCCCGCGAGCTGGCGCAGCGGCGTCTTCGAGCCGTAGTAATTGACTTGCAGATTTTCGACCAGCGCGGTGGACGCGCGGCCGGTGCGGACTCGCGCCAGTTCGTGGCGAAACGCCTCGACTGTCTTCTCCATTTCCTTGCGCGCATCTTCGATTGTCTCTGTGAGCATCGTCACGTGGCGCTCTCCACCCAGGTTCCGATTGACTCGCCCATCACGGCCCTTCTTATATTACCCGGTTTGCGCAGATTGAACACGATAATGGGCAGCCGATTATCCATGCACATCGAGATTGCGGTCGAATCCATCACCTTGAGATTTTTCTGCAAGACTTCGATGTAGGTCAGCCGTTCGAACCGCTTGGCGTCGGGCTCGCGCATCGGATCGCGATCGTACACGCCGTCAACGGTGTGGCTGGCCTTGAGAATCACCTCGGCGCCGATTTCCATCGCGCGCAGACTCGCCGCGGTATCGGTGGTGAAGTACGGATTGCCGGTGCCGGCGGCGAAAATCACGACGCGGCCCTTTTCCAGATGGCGCACCGCGCGGCGGCGGATATACGGCTCGCAGACGTCGTGCATCTCGATCGCGGACATCACGCGGGTCACGATCCCGACCTGCTCGAGGGCATTTTGCAGCGCGAGCGAATTGATCACGGTCGCGAGCATGCCCATCTGGTCGGCGGCGGAACGATCCATCCCGCGCGCTTCATAGTCGCTGCCGCGGATATAATTGCCGGCGCCGATCACGATCGCGATCTGCAGATCGAGTTGCGCGACTTCCTTAATTTCGAGAGCGATCTGCGAAAGCGCGTCTGGGTCGAGGCCCGCGCCCTGGGCCGGCGCCAGCGCCTCGCCGGAGAGTTTCAGCAGGATTCGGCTGAAGCGCGGCTTCAGGTTTGCGGCGGCCTGGACTTCAGCCATGGATCGCGAGCCCCCACTCCTCGAATCGGCGAAACGCCAGTTCAGGTTCCTCAGTTCGCAACGCCCGGTTCGTTGGGTTCACCCAACTGGAAACGCATGAAGCGGCGAACCTCGATTTTCTCGCGCATCTGCAGCCCCGCTTCGGTTAGCAGGTCGCTGACGCTCTTGTTCGGATCGCGAATATAAGCTTGCTCGAGGAGACAGGACTCCCGGTAAAACTTATCGACCTTGCCCTCGATGATCTTGGTGACGACCCCGGCCGGCTTGCCCTCGGCCTGTGAGGCGTAGATCTGCCGTTCCTGCTCGATCACCGCAGCCGACACATCCTCGCGCTTGACGCAGACCGGATTGGCCGCCGCAACCTGCATCGCCAGTTCCTTGACCAGCGCCTGGAAAGCTTCCGACTTGGCGCAGAAATCGGTCTCGCAATTGACTTCGATCAACACGCCGAGCTTCCCACCCGCATGTATGTACGATCCGACCGAGCCTTCGGATGCAACCCGGTCGGCGCGTTGCGCGGCCGCGGCGATACCCTTGTCGTGGAGCCAGGTTACGGCCTTTTCGAGGTCGCCGGCGGTCTCGGCCAGCGCCTTTTTGCAATCCATCACGCCTGCGCCGGTTTTCTCGCGCAGTGCCATGACTGTTTTTGGGTCAATTTTCATGGGCTATTCCTGTAGCTCAGACAGTATCGTTCGCAGGGCAACTATGGTGCAAGCGGCGATCGTCATCCGATCGCCGCCGATTGTTATCGTCAAACGGAAAAGAGTTTCGCGCTAGATCGTGCTCGGAGAATCGGCCGGCGCGCCGCCATCGCTCGGCGGACTGCTCGAACCGCCGTCCTGCTGGCCCTTCGCGCGCTCCTCGGCGATCTGCTTGCCGTCGATAATCGCGTCGGCAACCGCGGCGGTGAACAGCTTGATCGCGCGGATCGCGTCGTCGTTGCCGGGGATACGATAGGCGATCAGGTCGGGATCGCAATTGGTATCGACCACCGCAGCCACCGGAATCCCGAGCCGGTTCGCCTCGGCCACCGCGATATCCTCTTTCTTGGTGTCGATCACCCACAGCGCATCGGGCAGCTTGCGCATATTTTTGATGCCGCCGAGCGTGTGCATCAGCTTTTCGTGCTCGCGGCCGTTGTCGCTCATTTCTTTTTTGGTGAGCGCCTTGATCATTTCAGGATCGGCCATTGTCTCTTCGAGCTTTTTCAGGCGATCGATCGAAGCGCGGATGGTCTGGAAGTTGGTGAGCATCCCGCCGAGCCATCGATTGTTCACGTAGAACATCCCGCAGCGCTCGGCCTCGTCCTTGACGATATCCTGGGCCTGTTTCTTGGTTCCGACGAACAGCATCGTGCCGCCGGCGGCGGCCAGATCGCGCGCGAAATCGAAGGTCGCGCGAAACATCTTCACGGTCTGCTGCAGATCGATAATGTAGATGCCGTTGCGGGCGCCGAAGATGTATTGCTTCATCTTCGGGTTCCAGCGGCTGGTCTGATGGCCGAAGTGAACGCCGGCCTCCAGTAGCTGCTTCATGCTGATTTCAGTCATAGAATTTAGTTCCTGCCTCTTGGCCCCGCTTGGGGCGATCCCCACTTAATATCAGGCTGCCGCCGTTCAATAAAGCCGTGCGAACGGCTCGGTACTGTCTTAATTCGGGGCTGAGTGTCTGAATTTCAAGTCGCGAGTGTCTTAGTTTGGCTCTTTGAACCGCGCGTCGTCCGACGAAAAGCATCGAAACTCGTGCTTTGTCTGATGCTTCTCAACCGTCGCAGGTCCGGGCGGAATAACGGCTTTGGCCCGCGCCTCTTCACATTCCTTGGCTGTATCGAATCCTTTTTCCAGACGACACGCGAACGACGGCATTATGTCTGATATGGAGGGATCGCACAGCATCAGATACCATCCCACAAGCGCGAGCGCGACAGCGTGGCGGGGTTTCATCGTCCCCATCTAGCAGCCTTGTCGAGTCTATGAAATAGTCTGCGGGCGGGGACGGTGGGATTTGAACCCACGCGCCGAGCAACCGGCGTACGATTTTGCAGATCGCTGTATTCAACCGCTCTACCACGTCCCCGCACTTTCCAAACTCCCATCGATAAGCCTATGCTCGCGTCGGCAGTGGTGTCAATCAGCGATGCGATTCGTTGATTGACAACAATGACAACTTCTGTCAATGTAGTCATCAATCGAGGGACGAGCAAATGGCAGACATCAATGAGGCCAAAAGGGCGCTACTGCAAGAATGGGAGCGCGAGCGCGACGATCTTAATCTCATGATAAATCGGCTGAGGCGCGAGTTGGGTTTAAGCGAGTCCCGCATAGAACCAGAGGCTGAAGCGCCGATTCGGACGGTCGTTCCAACCGTCGTCTCTGGAATTACGGTTGAGGAATTAGTAACCCCCGGCGACTTTTTTGGAATGACTCAGATCGCTGCCGCGAAGGGATTTCTGCAAAGGCGGACAAAGCAGCCAGCCAGCCTCGAAGACATTGCAGCCGCTCTGTATCGCGGCAAGGCAATCGAATCTCCAATTGATGACACTGCGAATCTGAGCAGTATGCTGAGCCGTTCGGATGAGTTTATTTCCGTGGCGCGGGGACGATGGGGATTGGCTGAGTGGTATCCCGGCAAGTCGAAAAAACGCAAAGGAAAGAACGGAGACCCGACCCCCGCACAGGAAGACAAGCCTTCGGGCGAGAAGCCGTCCGAAAATGTGAAAACGGAGGAACCGAAGTGAGAACCATATTAGCCCCGACATCCGCGCTCACCGATGCGCGGGGCGACAACAAAAAGGCCCCCGCCCTGACTGCGTGGCTGCGTCAGGCGCGAGGGGCCGTGGTGAGCCTGTGGATGAAAGCCGACCGGCGCGAGTGCTCTAACACCCGCGCCAGTCTCACTTCAACGCATCCGGGTTTGGCGGACACATCAAAGATGGCTCTTTCATTGTCGCCGCCCAACCGATGCAAAGCAAGATCAGGGGCTGGCAATGAACATTCTCCCATTCGAGAAACAGGTCCAAGCGATAAGCGCGCTGACCGAAGGCTGCTCGATCCGCTCGACTGAACGCCTGACCAACGTAAACCGCAACACGATAATAAGCCTCAGCCTTCGCGTCGGCGACGGCTGCGAACGTCTCCATGACCGCATGATGCGCGATCTGCAAGTGAATCAGATCGAGCTTGATGAGCAATGGGATTTCATCCAGAAAAAGCAGAAGCGCGTTAACGATGGCGATCCTGCCGAGTACGGTGATGTATGGCTGTTCGTCGCGTTGGCGGCCACGCAGAAGGCCGTTCTGTCGTATCTGGTAGGGAAGCGGTCAACGGCAAACACCTACGCGCTGGCGCGCGATCTACGCGGACGCATCGTGAATCGTCCGCAGATCACGTCGGACGGGTATGCGCCGTACGTTGGCGCGGTCGAGGCCGCGTTCGGTTGGGACGTGGATTACGCGATGATCACGAAGCAATACGTCTCTGATTCCAATTTGCCGGATGCGGCGCATCGCTACTCCCCCGGCCATGTCAGCACCGTCGAAAAGACCACGATAAGAGGACTTCCCGATCCTGAGAAAATCAGCACGTCGTATGTCGAGCGATTCAATTTGTCGAGCCGGATGCAGATGCGCCGCTGCACGCGCTTGACGAACGGATTTTCAAAGAAACTGGAAAGTCATCGCGCCGCGATCTCGCTGTGGGTCAGCTTCTACAACCTATGTCGCGTGCATGAATCCTTGCGCTGCACGCCAGCGATGGCGCTTGGTACCACGGATCATATCTGGACGATTGGCGAGCTTGTACACGCCGCGCTTGAGCCGCAGGACATGCCGCCGTTGCCAGATCGCACGCCACAATCGACATTGCGAGCAGGCGCACCGCGATTCAGATTGATCGTCGGACGCGGCGGCAAGGGGACAAACAAACCGCGCAGTTAGGACGCGAGACGATATTGATCACGGGCCTGTGCTTCAAGAGGGCGCGCGATTCCTGAACGAACTCGATTCACAAGTGTTTTCGCGAAATTATTAGCATGGCCGATTGTCTGAAGTGCGTGAAAAACAATGAGAAGCAAGGGAGATCCATAGATAACGTGGTTTGCAACAGCAACGCTTGCTTCCGCTCTGATACGGAGCATCCTTTTTTGGACGTGAAGAGGTAGTCCCTGAAGCTCGTTTACGTCCGATTTGGTGACTGCTTTCGGCACAGACGACCAAAACACCAATGACCGAAAAAACGTCATTTTTTCCGCAAACCGGATCATGCTGTTCAAATGATTCCTAAGTTCGGTATACGCCGGATGGCTGAACGATAGGCTTTCTTCATCGTCTGCGATGAGAAATAACTCATCCCTCAGAGCGAACAGAGTTTCGCGAAGAGCGTCGAGTCGATACGGACGCCAGCACGCGAACAGCAACAACCACACTCCGGCAAGCAAACTCCAAAAGTGCATCTCGCCAAGCCATTGATCAATAGTCATCGCTTATCCTCGCGCCTGGTAGTCCCATGAGGGGTAAGGCGGCTGGATGTACGCTTGGGATCAAGGCGCGACTCCAATTCGTTGATTTGTGGTGCGATACGTTCGATGTGCTTTCGTCGCAACCGGCGCTCATTTAGTCCATACCATCCGAATGCGCCAGAAAGAAACCACGCTAGAGCTTCGTTGATTCGGACATCGCCTATAAATCTCGCGCCAAGTTCCGCGAAGGTAACTTTTCCCGCGAGTGCATCGATTGAGAGGAAACCCATATACGCGATGAAGCACGCTGCTCCCCACGGTATACCGAGTTGAACCACAGTCGCGAGAATATCCAGCAACTGGAGCTGAACCGCAAATTTCGGGTCAAGTCTGCTTTCTCCTGCGTCCGCCAACACAGCGGCGCTAACACAATTCTATGCTAACGTCAAACCTATATCCACTGGATGGCGACTGTCTTAATTTCCCGCGCTCAGTGCCAAAAGGCACGGTTGACAGTGAGTCAAAAAAGGTATCTGATCGCCCCACATTTAGTCACTTTCTGAAAGTGACAGCGGAGGCTGAGTCAGATGGCAAAAGTTGCAGCGTTTCACTCCAAACTGGCATCGCACAAGGCTGTTTATCACGACAACGACAGGTGCACAGAAGGCAACAATATCGAGTCGTATAATCGCGTGCCCGGCACTGGTGGTCATCCCAAATGCGAGCACTGTGCGCGTCTTTCCTAGCTAAGCCTTGCTCCGAAAAGTAAGTTCCCAATAAGGCCCAGCGAGCACACTATCGCTGACGGTGTAAGTGCGCCTGAGATGCAGCACGGGAAGCCCGTGCGTCAGAGCAATACCGACTGCCCGGAATCCTTCTCCGCTATCGCCATGAAACCTAATCGTCGGATCGGGGAAAGCATGGCCTCTGCCACCTTCGCAGGATTCAAACGTCTCGACGCCCGCGCGACGCAACGTGATCACAAACTGCCGGATACCGCCGTCGATATGCCGTGCCAGTTCTCGTTCGCCACGAGACAAGGCTGTCTTAATTTGCCGCATCGAGTGTCTTAATTCAGCCAGTACCAACGGCTCCGGTTGCGCCGATTCCGTCATCTTGAGCGGAGGCCGCCCTCTTATGCCTCGCCCGCTTTGTTGCGGGAGAGGCAGCCGAGGCGCAAAGCGACGAGGCGGTGAGGATGCAGTCGCGGCAAGAGCAAAGGCAAGACACCAGATCCGGGATTCTTCGCTCCGGCAGCCTTCGCTCTGAATGACAAAGGGGAGTCCCGGTTGCGTTGTCACGCGTTCATCGATTCGAGGAATTCCTCGTTGGTCTTGGTCTTCTCCATCTTGTCGATCAAAAATTCCATCGCCTCGACCGCATTGAGCTGCGAGAGCAGCCGGCGCAGGATGAAGACGCGATTCAGCGTGGCGCGCGGCAGCAGTAGCTCTTCCTTGCGCGTCAGCGAGCGCTGGATATCGATGGTCGGGAACACGCGCTTCTCGAGCAGGCGGCGATCGAGCGCGATCTGCTGATTGCCGGTGCCCTTGAACTCTTCGAAGATAACTTCATCCATGCGGCTGCCGGTATCGACCAGCGCCGTCGCGATAATCGTCAAGCTGCCGCCGTCCTCGGTGTTGCGCGCGGCGCCGAAGAATTTCTTGGGCTTGTGCAGAGCGTTCGAATCGACGCCGCCCGAGAGGATTTTGCCCGACGGCGGCACCACCGTGTTGTAGGCGCGCGCGAGCCGCGTGATCGAATCGAGCAGGATCACGACGTCGCGCCCGTGCTCGACCAGCCGCCGCGCCTTCTCGATCACCATCTCGGCCACCTGCACGTGCCGCGTCGCGGGCTCGTCGAAGGTCGAGCTGATGACCTCACCCTGTACGGAGCGCAGCATGTCAGTGACTTCCTCGGGACGCTCATCGACGAGCAGCACGATCAGCACGATCTCAGGATGGTTATGCGCGATCGCTTTGGCGATCGCTTGCAGCATCATGGTTTTGCCGGTGAACGGCGCCGCGACGATAAGTCCGCGCTGGCCTTTGCCAATCGGCGCGACCAAATCGATGATGCGAGTCGTCAGGTCGGCGGGATCGTACTCGAGCTTGATGTGCTCCTCGGGATAGAGCGGCGTCAGGTTGTCGAAGAGGATTTTGTCGCGCGCTTTTTCCGGATCCTCGTAGTTGATCGACTCGACCTTGAGCAACGCGAAGTAGCGCTCGCCTTCTTTCGGCGGCCGGATAAGGCCCGACACGACGTCGCCGGTGCGCAGCCCGAATTTGCGAATCTGGCTCGGCGATATATAGATGTCGTCGGGACCCGGCAGGTAGTTGTAATCGGGAGCGCGCAGGAAACCGAAGCCGTCGGGCAGGATTTCAAGCACACCTTCGCCGAGGATCGATCCGTTGCGCGCGGCCTGCGCCTGCAGGATCGCAAAAGTCATCTCCTGCTTGCGCATGTTGGTCGCGCCCTCGACATTGAAGTCGCGTGCGATCTGCGCCAGCTCGGTAATCTTGGCCCGCTTTAGTGATTTTAGATTGAGTACGCCGTCATCGCTGATAACCGGCGCCGGAGGCGGAAGATTCGGATTGCTGTCCAGATTAACCTGGCGCGGCGCTCCGTTTTGCGAACGACTTTCGTCGAAGTGACGATCGTCGCTCTTCGCCAACCCTCTGCTCTTGCCCATGTGCCTTCCCCGCAACCTGGACTCTCTCTTTTACCTTGGATGCTGCAACTGGCGGCTGTTCGATACCGGTGCTGCAGGTTATTGACGTTGTGGGCGACGGGCGTCTCGCCGAGCGAGATACGCAAATTCGATTCGCCAGTGCCCAAGCGGTCGGGGTTTGGAACAACTAAGGCCGTGAATTCGGAATTCGGGACCGCATGGAAACGGTTCTAACTACTCACCCGACCGTCTCAGCGTCCTCAGTGCGGAAGCTCAAGCAAAACGCTACTGATCCGAGGCCGGCATGTCAACGCCCCCTCATGAAGAATCGATCCATCGCGCGATTACCTGATCGTCGATCGGGCAATCATGGAGTGCTAGAAATCGCACGAAGTCGGCCGGCGGCGGCGCGACGAACTGCCGGCGATCGCGTTTCCGCGGATGCTCGATCGTCAGCGCCAGCGCGTGCAGCGCCTGCCGATCGAAGTGATCGCTGTCGCCGTGCTTCGCGCCGCCGTACAGTTTATCGCCGAGGCACGGATGCCCAATCGACGCGAGATGCACTCTTATCTGATGCATCCGGCCAGTCTCGGGCCGCACCCGGATCAGCGAAGCGCCGCTGGATTCCTTGGTCGCGGCAAAACGTCGGAGCACGGTGAAGTGGCTGATCGCATCGCGCGGCACGTGCGAACTGACCGACATTCGCTTGCGCTCGATCGGATGACGTCCGACGGGGCGCTCGACGCTCAACTGATCGCGCGCGACGACTCCCTTGACGATCGCAAGATAGATTTTCCTGACGGTGCGCTCCTTGAACTGGCGCGAAAGCGCGGTGCGCGCAAACGGAGTCCGCGCCACCACCATGATGCCCGAGGTGTCCTTGTCGAGCCGATGCACGATCCCGGGACGCAGCACGCCGTCGGGCTCGGCCATCGTCGCGAGTTCCGGGAATCGCGCGAGCAGCGCATCGACCAGCGTGCCGTCAGGATGACCCGGCGCAGGATGCACCGTCATGCCGGGCGGCTTGTTCACGACGATAATTTCGTCGTCGGCGAACACGATCGGAATTTCAGGAGCGCCGCTGCGCAACGAATCCGGATCGAGCGGAGCGTTCGCCGCGGGCGCCGCAATGTCGATGCGGTCGCCGGCACGAATCCCGCTCGCCGCCCGCGCGATGCCGCCATTGACGGTCACCAGCCCCGCCTTGATCATGCGCGCGACTTGCGAGCGCGAATACTCCGGCGCGAGGCGCATCGAAATGAAAACGTCGAGGCGCATCCGATCATGCCCGGCGTCGGCGGTGAGCGTCTGGGGCAGCATCACTTCTGCCGATGATTTTACGATACGATGATTACCCGTTTAACGATCGCGAGATATGCGCATCGTGTTACAGCGAGGGTGGCGGCAGCGCAGGCGCGGGTGCGGGTACGGGCGGTGGAGGATTGTCGGGCGGGCAACTGGTGTTGCTGGTCGAGGCGATCGCGACGCCGTACGTCGTGGTGCGGCAACCGGCGGCGGGGTCGCCTTCCGGCTTCGAGTAGAACCAGCACGCGCTGAGCGTCGAGCAGAGCGCGATCAATCCGATTGTGGCGGCGAGTTTCATTGCCTCATCATGACAGATTGTTGCCCGGTTCGCTCAAACGAGATCGCGCCTACTCGAATCGCGGATTCAATCCCCCAGTCTGCGCTGTGATATTTGGCCGGATCCTTGTTTGCGGCTTGACAACCTTGGCATTCAAACGAGAAACTGGGTCGAACACCCGATCTGCCCACCATGATGTCAAGGAACTGGAGCAAGGCACGTGCATTGGGGCCGCTGACGATACGGCGGGGGCGCGCGTCGTTCTCTGGAGCGCTGATCATTTTAATTTTTTCGGTTCTGATATTTGAGATTTCCGGGTTTTCGCACTTTGTCGCGACCGCGTTCAGCGGCGAAGTCGCGGATTGCACCAGCCCGACGAGCCCGACTCCACAAGGCGACAATTGCCTGCCGTTCTGCCCGACGTGCACGTGCGGGCATTTGAGCCGAATAGCCGCAGTGAGCGTTCCAACGCCGCTCGTCACTCAGACAGACTTGACACAGTTTGTTTCAATACCGCTTGAAGAGCCATTCCGCGACATCCTCGAACCCAAGGACTTCTTTCGCCCGCCTCGAAGCTGACACCCGCTTAGGCACGACGTGCGCCCGTTTCTATTTGTGGCGTATGCAGGTTCGTTGTCCAGCTTCGAGGATAGAGAATGCGAAGAGATATATTCGCCGCTCTTGCGGCAGCGACCATTTCCCTTTTCGATTGGTGCAGCGCCAGCGCCCAGGGCGCATGTACCGGACCGGTGACGCAGCGTGAAGTAGTCCGCTGCGCTTTGGACCAAAGCCCCGAGGTCCGGCGCGCGCGGCTCGAACTGCAGGCGTTAGCTGGACGCCGCGTGACGGCGGGCGTCTGGTTGCCGAGACTGCCCGGTGTGTCGTTTCAAGCTGACCAGCGCACGTTCTTCGGCGGCGCGCCGGGCTCCACCTTCAATTGGTACGTCACGCTCTCGCAGGAAGTTGAGATTGGGGGCCAACGCGGTGCGCGTCTTCGAGAGGTGGACGCGACGCTCGATGCCGAGATTCGAAGATATGCGGTCGTGCGGCTTGATGTGTCTGCGCAGGCGCTCGCGGCGTACTTCGACGTCGTTGCGGCCAACGATTTTGTCCAACTTGCGCGTGAGGTTGGACGCGTGGCTGATGGGCTCGGGGCTCTCGCCCAGGCGAGGGCGCAAGAATCGCTGGTCTCGCCGGTGGATGCAGATGTCGCGAAATCGGAGGCCGTGCAGATCTCACAGATTCGCTATGAAGCCGAACGCCGCCAGAGTAGCGCGCAGACCCTGCTCGCGGGTCTGCTGGGATTAGACCCGGCAGAGCCGATTTCCGTCACCGGAGAGTTGTCGCCGCAGCAGACCACTCCCACCGCAATCGAGGCGGGATTGGCTGGACTTGAAACCACGGCGCTGATGCTGAGAGGCGAGATCGCGGCGGCGCAGGCGGAGCGCCGGGTACTCGAAAGCCGTCTCGATCTGATTCGGCGCCTGCAGATTCCGAATCCGACGGTTTCCTTCTTCGCGCAGCGCGACGGCTTCAGCGAGCGGGTCATTGGCGGCGGGATCTCGATTCCAATTCCGCTGCTATCGCCGATCTGGCCCAGCCGCGCCGGTGAGATCCAGGAGACGATCGCGCGAATCGAGCAGGCCAGTGCGAACGTCGCTCTGGTTCGCCGGCAAGTGCGCATCCAAGTTGCGCAGGCCTACGCCGATTGGCGATCGCGTCGCGCGGCGCTTCAGCAATATTTTCCCGACCTGATGGTCCGCGCGAAGCGGGACCTTGGCGCGATCGGCGAAGGACTTTCGTCCAGGCAACTCACAGTGCGTGACGCGCTGCTCGCACAGCGAAGTCTGATCCAACTTGAACTCGGGCATGTCGAGGCGCGGCGCGCGTATGCCGCCGCGTGGGTCAACCTGATGCGCATGAGTGGATTCGATCTGGCGGAGGGCCGTCCATGAGCCGCTTGCTGATTATTGCGATGGCAATGTTTTTGGCATTCTTCGTCGCGCTTAGCGCATGTGGTCGAAGCCCCGAGTTGCCGCCAGCGGAAAAAGTCGCCGCGCGGGACGCGTCGCCGGCGCAGCCGAACAAACCCGACACTCATCATGAAGAGCTTCCGAGCAGGGTCTCTCTATCGCCGCAGGTCAGGGCCGCGGTGCATCTGGAAGTTCAACCGGTGGCGATCGCATCGCTGCCGGCGACGGTCGAACTGACGGGAGAAATCGCGCCCGATCCCGATAGATCGGCGCAAGTAGTGGCGCGCGCGCAGGGTCGGATCGTCCAGGTCAGCTTCAAGGAGGGCGACTGGGTCAAGGCGGGCGCGTTGCTGGTGGTCCTGAACTCGCCGGAACTTGCGCACGCGCGGGCGGCGCTTACGTCCGCCGGCGCCCGGGCGAATGCAGCGCGGCTAAACGCGGAACGTCTGCGAAATCTCGCGAAGAAGGGGCTTGCTTCAGGTCAGGAGCTGGCCACTGCAACCGCCGAAGCCCGTGCACTCGAGGCAGATGAAACGGCCGCATCACAGTCGCTGGCTGCATTCGGTTCGGGCGCAGGAGCCTACACGAGCGATGCGGCACGGCTCGAGCTTCGAACTCCGATCGACGGCTACGTGCTGAAGCGCAATGCGGTGGCAGGCCAGGTGGTTGGTCCCGAATGGGTGCTGGCCGTAGTCGCCAATCTCAACCGCGCTTATTTTCTCGGCCGGCTCTTCGAGAAGGATTTGTCTCACGTCACGGAAGGCGCCAAGGCGGACATCCGTCTCAACGCCTATCCAAAGCAGGTCTTCCAGGGCGACGTCGAAACTATCGGCCGCGAGATCGATCCGTCAGCTCGGACCGTGGTGGCCCGAATCGTGATCAAGGACCAGGGACGCGATCTGAAGGCGGGGCTTTTCGGCATCGCGCGGGTGGTGATGAGAGACTCCGCGAGCCAGCCCGCCCGCATCGTAGTTCCGTTAGGAGCGATCACGCAGATCGCGAACCGCGATGTCGTCTTCGTGCAGGATCCCAACGGCGAATACGCGGTCCATCAAGTTACTCTCGGCCGTTCTGCGGAAGGGAGAGTCGAAGTGCTCGAGGGACTGCGCGCCGGCGAACAGGTCGTAACTTCCGGAGTCTTCACCCTCAAGAGCGTCGTGCTCAAAGGCACCTTCGGCGAGGAGGGCGATTGAGATGAGGCTGCTGGGCGCAATCGTCCGCTGGTCGCTCGACAGCCGGCCTGTGGTGCTCGTCGCATTCGCGATCTTTTGCGTGTTCGCGATCGATTCTGCCACCCGGCTCCCAATCGACGCGATTCCCGACCTGACCAATATCCAGGTCCAGGTCATCACCTCCGCGCCCGCGCTCTCGCCGCTCGAAATGGAGCAATACGTCTCAGTTCCGGTCGAGCGCGCGATGTCCGGGATTCCCAACGTGACCGAAATCCGCTCGATTTCGAAATACGGAATTTCGGTGGTGACGGTGGTGTTCACCGACAAGACCAACATCTATCTGGCGCGACAGCTCGTGAGCGAGCGGATGCGCGAGGCGTCCGAAGCGGTTCCCATCGTGTACGGCAAGCCCGAAATGGGCCCGATTAGCACCGGCCTCGGCGAGATTTATCAATTCGCCGTCAAGGGCAAGGGGCACTCGCTCATGGAACTTGAGGAAGTGCTCGACTGGTACATCGCGCCGCAACTCCGCTCGGTGCCGGGCGTGGTCGAGGTGAATAGCTTCGGCGGCGAGAATCGCCAATACCAGGTGATCGTCGATTCAAACCGGGTGCAAGCCGCGGGGCTTTCAATACAGGACGTTGTGCGCGCTCTTGAATTGACCAACGCCAACGCGGGCGGCGGGTATATCGAGCACAATCGCGAACAGTACGTCATCGGAACCAACGGGCTGGTAAAAAGCCTGGACGATCTCAAGAAAGTGGTCGTCGGCGCCACGCCTCAGGGAATTTCCATTACGATATCCAACCTCGGCGAAGTCCGCTTCGGTCCGCAATTGAGACGCGGCGCGGCTTCGATCGATGCGAAGGGCGAGGTGGCGGTCGGCGTCGCGATGATGCTGATGGGTGAAAACTCCCGCACCGTTACGCAGGCGGTCGAGAGGAAGGTCGCCGCGCTCCAGCCCACGCTGCCGAAGGGAATGGTAATTGAGCCGTTCTATGATCGCTCGATCCTCGTCAACTCGACCATCCACACCGTTGCGAAGAATCTGATCGAGGGCGCCGCCCTGGTGATTGCCGTCCTGTTGCTCCTGCTGGGAGATCTGCGCGCGGGCCTCATCGTAGCAGTCACGATCCCGCTCTCGATGATGTTCGCGGTGGTGATGATGAACCTGACCGGAACCTCGGGCAATCTGATGAGCCTCGGCGCGATCGACTTTGGCCTGATCGTCGATGGGGCGGTAATTATCGTCGAAAACTCGGTGCGGCGGCTAAGCGAGTTCCGGCGCCGCAAAGGCGCGCCGCTTACTCCTGAGGAACGCACCAGCGTCATTCACGATGCGGCCGTCGAAGTGCGCAGCGCCAGCATCTTCGGCGAGGCGATTATCGCGATCGTGTATATGCCGATCCTCGCGCTGGGTGGGATGGAAGGCAAATTGTTCCATCCGATGGCGATGACGGTGTTGTTCGCACTGGCCGGCGCGTTCGTCGCCTCGCTGACTATCGTGCCGGTGCTCGCGAGCTACTTCCTGGTACCGGCCGAATCGAACCATGAAGCGTGGCTGATGCGGCAGGCCGACCGAGCTTACCGGCCGATGCTGGATCGCGTGCTGCGGCGAAGATGGACCGCCATCTGGATCGGCGCGGCACTGCTGGTGGCAGGGCTCGGAATTTTTACGCGTCTCGGCGCCGAGTTCGTTCCCCAACTCGACGAAGGCGATCTGTTGATCGAGGTGAGACGGCTGCCCGGCATTTCGCTCGGTGAATCGATCGCTACCGATCAGCGAATCCAGCAGGCATTGCTCAGCGTCCCCGAAGTCGCCCACGTGGTCAGCAAAACCGGGGCGCCAGAGATCGCCACCGATCCGATGGGTGTCGAGCAGACCGACGTCTATATCGAACTGAAACCGCATCGTGAATGGAGGAGAGGACTCACCAAAGACGGGCTAGGCGAGCAGCTCAGCGCGGCGGTGGAGAGAGCCGTCCCCGAAGCTGGGCTGGCGGTATCGCAGCCGATCGAGATGCGGACCAATGAACTGGTGGCGGGCGCGCGCTCTGATGTCGCTGCACAGATTTACGGCCCTGACCTCGACACGCTGCAACGATTGGCCCAAACAGCCGGCGATCTGATGCGGCGGGTTCCGGGCGTAGTTGATCTCCGGGTCGAGCAAGGCACCGGTCTCACCTATCTGCGAATCACTCCCGACCGCGCAAGGCTCGCTCGTTATGGCCTGACGGTGGACGACGTGAACTTGCTGGCGCAAACGATGGCGGTCGGCAGAACCGCGGGAGTCGTGTTTGAAGGCGATCGCCGATTCGACCTGGTCGTAAAAATCACCTCACGGTTCGAAAACGATCTCGATGCGATCAAGTCGCTGCCGCTCAAATCCACCACCGGCCAGATGGTGCCGCTTGGCGACGTCGCCACGATAACGATCGGAAGCGGTCCCGCGCTGATAAATCGCAGCCAGCTTTCGCGCCGCCGGACGGTCGAGTTCAATGTGCGCGGCCGCGATCTCGTGTCGGTCGTGAACGATGCGCAGATGTCAGTCGCGCGCGGGCTCGCGCTTCCCGCTGGCTATCGCATCGAATGGGGCGGCCAATTCGAGAATTTTCTCAACGCGCGGCGTCGGCTCGCCGTCGTCGTGCCGATGGCGCTCGCGCTGATCGTGTTCATGCTCTGGATGGCGTTCCGCGAACTCAAGCCCGCAATCCTGATTTTTCTCAATGTGCCGTTCGCCGTGATCGGTGGAATCGTCGCGCTCTGGATCCGCGGACTGCCGTTCAGCATTTCCGCCGGCGTCGGATTCATCGCGCTGTTCGGCGTCGCGGTTCTCAATGGACTCGTGCTCGTCTCCTTTTGCCGCCAGCTCGAGTCTGCTGGCGCCGCGCCGGCAGACGCGATCAGAAAGGCCGCCGAACTTCGATTGCGTCCGGTATTGATGACGGCGTTGGTCGCGTCGCTCGGATTCATCCCGATGGCCCTCTCAACTTCGCCCGGCAGCGAGGTACAACGCCCGCTCGCGACGGTGGTGATCGGTGGATTGTTCACCGCAACCGCCCTGACATTGCTTCTATTTCCGGCGGTCTATGCGATAGCCAACAGCGGTTCAATTTCTGAACCTGCCACGATTGAAAAAGGGCGGGAGCGCGCTTCGATATGAAACTGCAAAGCCCGCGAGGTCCGACGGAAATGCGCTTGGGGGACTGCAGTCGGGCTCTAGCAGGATGCGGAAATACCGGGCGAAAGACGATTTCGGCGAAGAGTAAGCATTACTACCATTACGAGAGTGCGTCTTGGATCAATGCTGTCAGGGGTCAAAAACACTTTTTCCGCATCCTGCTAGCGCTCGCTCAAACGAGATCGCGCCTACTCGAATCGATGCGGCAGCGGATGCGCCTTCTCGTACGCGGCAATCTTGTCCTCGTGCACCAGCGTGAGCGAGATATCGTCGAGGCCCTCGAGCAGGCATTTCTTCTGAAACGGCTCGATCTCGAAATGCGCGGTCCATCCGAAATCGTCGGAGACGGTCTGCTCTTCGAGATCGACGGTAAGCCGATACGATTCGTAGTCGTCGGTCGCGCGAAAAATGTGCTCGACTTCGTCAGGCTTCAGCGTGATCGGCAGAAAGCCGTTCTTCAAGCTGTTGTTGTGGAAGATATCGGCGAACTGCGGCGCGATGACGGCGCGAAAGCCGTGATCCTCAAGCGCCCACACCGCGTGCTCGCGCGAACTGCCGCATCCGAAATTGTTGCGCGCGACCAGAATCGACGCGCCCTGGTAGCGCGGCTTGTTGATCACGAAGTCTTTATTTTCGCTGCCGTCGGGATTTTTGCGCCAGTCGAAGAAAAGTCCCTTGCCGAGGCCAGTCCGCACCACCGCTTTCAGAAACTGTTTCGGAATGATCTGATCGGTCTCGACATTGGCGCGATCGAGCGGCGCCACCGTGCCCGTGAATTTTTCAAATGCACGCATCTTGGCGCTCCTCTAGCGATTGGTGAACTCGCGGACGTCAACGAAGTGGCCGGCGATCGCCGCCGCCGCCGCCATCGCGGGGCTCACCAGATGAGTGCGGCCACCTTTCCCTTGGCGTCCTTCGAAATTGCGATTCGACGTACTGGCGCATCGCTCGCCCGGCAGCAGCACGTCGGGATTCATCGCGAGGCACATACTGCATCCCGACTCGCGCCATTCGAAGCCCGCCTCGGTGAAAATTTTGTCGAGGCCGAGCGTCTCCGCTTCGAGCTTCACTTCCTGCGACCCCGGCACCACCATCGCGTGCACCGTGCCCGCGACGCGGCGGCCCTTGACGACTTCCGCGGCCGCCTTGAGATCGCTGATGCGTGAATTGGTGCACGATCCGATAAACACGCGATCGATCTTGATGTCCTCGATTTTCGTCCCCGGCCGGAGCGCCATGTATGCGAGCGCGCGTTCAACCGTATCGCGCTGTTCATTGTCGTCAATCTCGGCTGGATTGGGCACACGCCCGCTGATGTCGGTGACCATCGCGGGATTCGTGCCCCACGTCACCTGCGGCGCGAACGATGCGCCATCGAATACGACACTACGATCGAATTTCGCGCCGTCGTCGCTGCGGCACTGGAGCCAACGCTCCGCGAGCGAGTCGAAATCCTTGCCGGTCGGCACGTAGCGGCGTCCGCGCAAGTAATCGACGGTGGTCTTGTCCGCCGCGACCATCCCGGCGCGCGCGCCGGCTTCGATCGACATGTTGCAAATCGTCATCCGCTCTTCCATCGAGAGCGCTGCGATCGCCGAGCCGCGATACTCGATCACGTGGCCGGTCGCGCCGTCAGTCTTGATGCGCCCGATGATCCCGAGGATCAAATCCTTCGCGCTGATACCCGCGCCGAGGTTGCCATCGATGCGAATCTCAAAGGTGCGCGGACGTTCCTCCCACAGGCATTGCGTCGCGAGCACGTGCTCGACTTCGCTGGTGCCGATTCCGAACGCGAGCGCGCCGAATGCGCCGTGCGTCGCGGTATGGCTGTCGCCGCAAACGATCGTCATCCCGGGCTGCGTGAGTCCCAACTGCGGACCGATCACGTGGATGATTCCCTGGTCGCGCGAGCCCAAATCGTAGAGCCTGACGTTGAATTCGGCGCAGTTGCGGCGCAGCGTTTCGACCTGGAGCCTGGAATCGGGATCAGCGATGGGCTTGGATCGATCGGTGGTCGGGACGTTGTGATCCTGCGTCGCGAAGGTGCGATGGGGCGCGCGGATTTTGCGTCCTGAATGTCGCAGGCCCTCGAACGCCTGCGGCGAAGTGACTTCGTGCACCAGGTGCAAATCGATGTAGAGCAGGGAAGGCTCGTGCACCTTTTCCTGCACGACATGCGATTCCCAAATTTTCTCGAATAGGGTTTTAGCCGCCATTGTCGGTGGACCGTCGCCTCCCGCAGATTGGTCGGAAATCCTGATTATGCTTCATCGCGACTCAGGCAAACAACCACCCACATTGCTGGCGCCTGCGTCGTCGTGAAACGCTACTTTGTCATTCTGAGCGAAGGGGCCCTTTTTAATACCTCGCCCGCTTAGTTGCGGGAGAGGTCGCCGACACCGAACGAAGCGAGGGATCGGCGGGTGAGGGTGCAGTCGGCGCGAAGAAAGAATCCGGGATTCTTCGCTTCGCTCTGAATGACACGAGCACACTGATTCTCGACTCGGACGGGTCGCTTCTTTTCCGTCATCTTGAGCGGAGGCTGCCGTAGTCGAAAGATCCCAACCGAGCATCGCGAAGATTCGATCGGCCTGAGTGAATCGAAAAAGATCTTTGTCGGCAAATTATCTTTTGTCATTTCGAGCGAAGCGAAGAATCCCGGATTCTGTTTTCTTACGATTCGCCCTCTCATTTTTCCCTCCTATTTGATGCGGCGCGACGGGGCCGCGCGTTCGGCGCGGGCGAGGCCGCGAGTGACTGCCTCTTCGCCGAATTTTTTGTTGACCACGTCGAGCGCGCGATTCAAACGATCGCGTTTGCGATCGTCGTTGACGGTTGGCGCGGAATCGAACAGCCCCAGTTGAGAATCGTCCGCGCGTTCCAGATGATGCACCTGCACGCCGGCCAGCCGAATCTTGTCACGGTCACGCACGCGGCTCAGCAGATGAATCGCGAGGCGCGTGATTTCAGGACCGTCGTTGGTCGAATGCTCGAGCGAGAAACTGCGCGTGACGAGCGGATAGCGCCCGCCGCCGAGCGGTCGCGCGAGTTTCAGCTTCAGTGTGATAGTTCGCGCGCGCACTTTGTCGGCGCGGAGACGCCGCGCGATCGTATCGCCATGAGCAATCAGCGCGCGGTGGAGTTCATCCGAATCCTGCGCGAGATCGTGTGCGAACGTATTCTCCTCGCCGTAAGATTTGCGCTGCCAATCGGCGATTACGTGGCGCGCATCGTGGCCGGATGCCAGTTCATGCAGATGCAGACCCATCGAACTGAACAGACTTTTGAGCTCGGCCGCATCGCGGCTTGCGAGATCGCCGACCGTCCTGATTCCATGTTCATTCAAGCGCGCGAGCGTGACGCGGCCGACACCCCAGAGCCGCTCGACCGGCAGCGGGCGCAAAAATTCGGTCAAATATTCAGGACCGATCGCTAGCAGGCCGTCGGGCTTCGACATGTCGCTCAGTATTTTCGCAGCCATCTTGGTCGGCGCGACGCCCACCGACACGACCAGCCCGGTTTCCTCGAGCACGCGGCGTTTGAGATCGCGCGCCGCGCCGAGCGCCGGGCCTAACAGTCGTTCGGTGCCGGTCAGATCGATGAAGGCCTCGTCGAGCGAGAGCGGCTCGACCACCGGGCTGAAACTTTCGAAGACGCGCTGCACGACGCGCGAAATCTCGACGTAGCGGTTCATCCGGCCGGGCACAAACACGCCGTCGGGGCAAAGCTTCTGCGCCTGCGCGGTTGGCATCGCCGAGCGCACGCCGAATTTGCGCGCCTCATACGACGCCGACGTGACGACGCCGCGCGCGCTGCGTCCGCCGACGATTACGGGCAGGCCGCGCAACGCGGGATTGTCGAGAATTTCGACCGCGGCGAAGAAGGCGTCCATGTCAGCGTGTGCGATCACGCGGGGCCAATGCGCAGTTGAGGCGGTCGTCGATGTGTTCCCGATGCTCACGATTCAGGTGTCTGAAATGAGTTTAGCGAAGATCGCGTCGGACGCCTGCTCGCCACTGCGGACGCAATCGGGGATGCCGACGCCGCGATACGCCGCGCCAGCGATCGCGAACGCGGGGACGTCGGCGAGCAGAGTTTCAATTTCGGTGACGCGCGCCAGGTGCCCGACTTCGTACTGCGGCATCGAGTTGGGCCAGCGCCGAACTTCGACGATTGTCGGCGTCACGCCGATACCGAGCAACGCGCGGAATTCGTCGCGCACCGCGGCGACGATCTCGTCGTCGGATAAAAGCATCATTTCTTTTTGGAGCACGCCGCCGACGAATGCGCGCGCCAGAACTGCGCCATCGGGGGCGCGTCCTTCGAATTTGAAACTAGAAAAACTGCCGGCGATTATCCTGCGCCGCTCGATTGCCGGAACCACGAAACCGAAGGCCTCGGGCGGCGCCGGAAAATCGCTCTGCATGAAGGCGAGGTTGACCGTCGCCGCCGACGCATAGCTGATTTGCGCGAGCAGTTGCGCCGCGCGCGGCGCAATCGACGACAAAATGCGCGCGGTCGCATACGCAGGCGCCGCGACGATCACCGCGTCAGCCTCGACTGTATCGCCGTTCGCAGTCGCGAGCCGCCAGCGCTCGCCGTCTCGCGACATCGCAACAACTTCGGCAGATTTGCGAATCGAGCTACCGAGCTTGGCGGCCAACGCTTTCGGCAGCGCCGCCATCCCGGTTTTGAAACTCTGGAACAGGCTCCATCGCGCGCCGCTTACATTCCGGTTTTTCGCTGTGCTCGATCGTTCCGCCGCGCGGAGTCCCTTGATCAAGCTGCCGTGACGCCGCTCCATCTCGACGAAGCGCGGCAGCGTCGCCGCGATACTCAGGCGGTTCGGGTCGGCGGTGTAGATTCCGCCGGCGAGCGGTTGCGCGACTCGTTCGAGCACCTCGCGGCCGAGCCGGCGCGTCACGAATGACGCGAGGCTTTCGTCGGCGCCGTCGGTGCGCGCCGGGATAAGCGGTTCGAGCGCGATTCTGAGTTTGCCGAGAATCGAAAACAGCGGACTGAAAAAAACCGGCCCGAGATGAGACGGTGCGAGCATCGAGAATCCCGCCGGAATCGCAACCAGGTGTCCGGCGCGCACGACGAATGTACGGCGATAAATTTCGCGAGTCGGAATCAGTTCGGCGCCAAGGCCAAGGCGTCTGGCGAGATCCGCGGCCCATGGTTTTTCAGACAAGAATGAATCGGCGCCGGTCTCGATTACGAATCCGTCGCGGCGGATCGTCTCGAGCGGTCCGCCGACGCGATCGCCACGCTCGAGCAGCGCGACTTCGAGCGGGATTTCGCGCGTCGCTGCTATTTCCCGAAGCCGATACGCCGCGCTGAGGCCGGTGATTCCTCCGCCGACCACCGCTACGCGCCTGATTTGGGATTTGGAGTTCGTCGTGAACCGCTCCCGCAAATTATTTCGGACGTTCGTCGCGCTCGCGCGCCGATCAATTGGTCACGTGCGCGCTCACAATCGACGCAATCATCTCGATGAACTGCGGATGGTCGCCGACGGTTTGCGCACGTTCCATCGTGACGCCGGCGTCGCGCGCAATTTGCGCCGCCTCGACGTCGAGGTCGTACAGTACCTCAACGTGATCGCAATTAAATCCGATCGGTACTACCACCGCCGCATCGCTGTCGAGATTGTGCAGCACGTCGCCAATGGCCGGCTCGAGCCATCGATCGCGCGGACTGCCACTCCGGCTTTGATACGCGAGGCTCCACGATGCGACGCCAAGTTCATTCGCGACGAGCCGCGCCGATTCAGTAAGCTGCTCGACGTACTTGCTATTTTCGGCCATCGCAACCGGGATGCTGTGCGCGGTGAAAACGAGCCGCGCGCGCGATCTAGCGGCGGCATCCAATCGCGCGTACGCGTCGCGAACGCGCGACGCAGTCGCCGCTATGAACAGCGGATGATTGTGCCACGGCGCGGGATACTCGATCGTCGGCGCAGAACTGCCGAGCGCATCGCGCGCCTCTTCGATCGTCGCCTGGTAGCGCTCCCAACTCGCTTCGCTGCGATGCGCCGCCATGATGAAGCCGAGCACTCGCCGCGCGCCAGCGTCTGCAAGATCTCGCAGCGCATTGCCGATGTACGGCTTCCAGTTGCGCATCCCGACCGAGATCGGCACTTCGATATTTTTCGCGCGGAGTGATTCTCGCACCGCCTCGGCCTGCCGCATCGTCAATTCATTGTAGGGCGATTTTCCGCCGAGCACTTCGTAGTGATGAACGACTTCCTCGTACCGCTCGCGCGGCATCGGCCGCCCGCGCAGCACGTTGTCGAGAAACGGCCGCACTTCATCAGCGCGAGTCGGTCCGCCGAAGCCGGCGATTAGCACCGCGTCGCATTTCGGGCTCATCGAAGTTCAGTGCCGCGCGCTCATCTCGTGGACCGCATCGACCAGCGCGATCACATGATCGACCGGCGTCTCGGGCAGGATTCCGTGACCGAGATTGAAGATGTGGCCGGCGCGGCAGCCCGCTTGATCGAGGATAGCGCGGGCGCGAGTGCGAATTTCCGGAACGTCGGCGAAGAGCGCCACCGGATCGAGATTGCCTTGCACAGCGACGCTGTAGTTGAGGCGCGCCCACGCCTCGGCCAGGTTCACGCGCCAGTCAAGGCCGAGCACGTCGCCGCCCGCCGCGCGCATCAGCTCGAGCAGATTGCCGGTCACGGTGCCGAAATGAATCACCGGCACTTCCGCCGGAATCGCAGCAATCACGGCGGCAGTATGCGGCAGGACGAAGCGGCGAAAATCGTCGGGGCCGAGGCTGCCGACCCAACTATCGAAAATCTGCACGATATCGGCGCCGGCCGCGATTTGCATTTTCAGATAGTCGGCGGTGATTCGCGCCAGCATCTCCATCAGGCGATGCCACACCTCTGGCTGCGTGTACATGAAAGTTTTGGTGGCCTGATATTGCCGCGACGATCCGCCTTCGATCAGATACGAAGCGAGCGTGAATGGCGCGCCCGCAAATCCGATCAACGGAGTCTTGTTCGCGAGCGCCGACTTCACCAGCTTGATCGATTCGCCGACGAAGTTCAGCGCATCCGGATCGATCGGCGGGATCCGATCCAGATCGGCGGCGCTCCGAATTGGGCGATCGATAATCGGGCCGTCGCCTTTTTCAAAATGGAGCCCCACAGCCATCGGAATGAGCGGCAGCAGAATGTCTGCGAAAATAATCGCCGCATCGACGCCGAGCCGCTCGACCGCCGTGACGGTGACCTCGGCGGCAAGTTCGGGTTGCCGGCACATCTCGAGAAAATCATGACGCTCGCGAACGCGGCGATACTCCGGCATGTAGCGGCCTGCCTGCCGCATCAGCCAAATCGGCGTGTACGGCGCTGCCTCGCGCCGGCACGCTTTCATCATCGGATGATCGTGCAGCGGCGATCGTATCGGCGGTGCGCTCGCGACACGCCTCCGAATCGGCACCTCGACGACTTCGATTCGCGGCGCGCGGTACTTCGACGCCAGGATCGATGCGGCACGAGCTGCGGCTTCGTTCACGAAATGGCCCAGCTTCGAGTGCTGAGGTTCGAAGTCCACCGCGATTCCGTAAGCACGCAATTGCTCGGAGCAAACCGGCCCGATCGATCCGACCGCCATCCGCGAAAACCCGCGCATCACATCAGCGCCGATTCCGTCCGCCTCCGCCATCTGGATGACGTTGGTCACTTGATTCGAGCTGGTGAAGAGCGCGACCTCGGCCTCGCCGGCCGCGATCTGCTCCAGCGCCGCGCGCAGCGGCGCGCGATCGATCGGCAGCGCCCATCGATAAACCGGCACCACCGTGACGATTGCGCCGCGCGCCTCGAGGCCCGCGATCAACTCGCGATTCGACGCGCCGTATTCCTGGATCGCGACGCGCTGGCCGTTCAGATCGCCGCGCGCCGAAACCGAGTTCAGTATCTCGCGCCAGGTGTTGGGCTCCGGCACGACGATCGTCGGCTCGAGGCCAAGCTCGCGCATCGCGCGAATCGGCTTAGGTCCTCGCGCCACGGTCGTGACCTTCTTTAGAGCCTCGACTATCAGACCGCGCGGATGCCGCGTCTCGATTGCCTGGAACAGCGCGCGCGCGCCGACGCCGGTCAGAAAGATCACGAGTTCGAATCCGCCCGCCAGCAGCCGGTCCGCGAACTCGAGCGCGGCGCGATTGTCCTCGAGCGGAATTTCGCGCATCGCCGGCGCGATGATCGCGACGCCGCCACGCCGCTCGATCATTCTGACCGCCTCGGCCGCCAACCGGCTCTCGAACGAAACTACGCGGAGTCCGTCGAAGCCGGGGGTTGTCTCGGATGGCGATGATGATGTCTCAGGGTCCATGAGCGCGGCCTGCCGCAAATGCAATCTTGCCGTGTGGATACCGGGCAAGTCCACTCACCCTATCCCGCGCGCCCGCCGCGATCTCGGCTTTTCGATTTCCGGCCGCCGTGGTACCACATCCTCTAACGGGGTAAGCCTATGCGGACGCAAATTCTGGCTACTATAGCCGGCCTGATGCTCTCGATTGCGATCGCCGCACCGGCGCGATGCGATTCGTCGCCGGTTGCTCCCGCATCACCGGCCGCCGCTTCATCTCCGAGTGCGGACTCTCGTCACGAACCGATTTTCGACGGCCTCGGCCATCTGCATCATTCGGTGACGACGAATTCTCCGCTCGCGCAAAAATATTTCGACCAGGGCCTGACCTTCATCTACGCGTTCAACCACGACGAGGCGGCCGGCTCATTCAAGGAAGCGGCGCAGCGCGACCCGGACATGGCGATGGCGTACTGGGGAATCGCGCTTTCGCTCGGGCCGAACATCAACCTGCCCGAGGACGATGAGCGCGGCAAGGCGGCCTACGAGGCGATTCAGAAGGCGCGTTCGCTCGAGCCCAAGGTGAGCGAACCCGAGCGCGCGTATATCGAGGCGCTCGCGCAGCGTTACGCGGCCGACGGCAAGATGACCGACGCGCTGCAGACCGCGTACGCGAACGCGATGCGCGACGTCGCGAAAAAATATCCCGACGATCCCGACGCAGGAGTCCTGTTCGCCGAATCGATGATGGATCTCCATCCGTGGAATCTATGGACCCCCGACGGCAAGCCGGTTCCGGGCACCGAGGAAATCGTGGCGACGCTCGAAGGCGTGATGGCGAAATATCCGGATCACATGGGCGCGAATCATTATTATATCCACGCGGTCGAGGCCTCGCCGAATCCTGGGCGCGCGCTGCCGGCCGCCGATCGACTCGGCCCGATCGTGCCTGCGTCGGGCCATCTCGTGCATATGCCGTCGCACATCTATATCCGCACCGGGGATTATCAAAATTCCGCCATGGCGAATGAGCGCGCGATCAAAGCCGACCGGGTGTACATCCGCGAGCGCAATCCCAAGGGCGTTTACCCGCTGATGTACTATCCGCACAACATCCAGTTCCTGTGGGCGTCGTGCATGATGCAGGGCAACAGCAAGTGTGCGTTCAAGGCGTCGCACGATCTCGACGTGGTGTCTTATTCGCCCGAGTCGCTGCAGATGATTCATTCGATGCCGATGGGTGAGTTCACGCTGCCGTCGCGTTATTTCACCGAAGCTCGTTTCGGGAAATGGGATGCGATTCTAAAGGAACCGGCGCCGTCGTCGGAGTTTACGTACCTGACGGGAGTGTGGCATTACGCGCGCGGGCTGGCATTTGTCGCGAAGAAAAAATTCGATCAGGCTGAACAGGAACGCAAGCAACTCGAGGCGATCGTCGCGGCCACGCCCGCCGATCGTATCGTCGGATTCAACTCCGCCAAAAAATTACTCGAGCTCGGCTCCGAAACGCTCGCCGGCGAGATCGCCGCCGCCCAGGGCAAGCACGACGATGCGATCGCGCAGCTTCGCGCCGCGGTTGCGATTCAGGACACGCTCACTTACGAGGAGCCGCCGCCGTGGTACTACCCGGTGCGCGAGACGCTCGGGATGGAACTTATCGCCGCGGGCAAGCCGTCGGACGCGGAGCAGGTGTTTCGCGACGATCTCGCGCGCAATCCGGAAAACGGCTGGTCGCTCGCGGGACTCGAAGCATGCCTTACCGCGCGCAACGCCGACGACGCGTCGCAAGTGCAGGATCGATTCAAAAAGGCGTGGGCGCATGCCGACGTGAAGGCGCCCGCGCCGAGCATTCCTCCGCAGGAAAAGACCGCATCGTCGGGCGCGCTGTAAATCGCCGCTGCTTTGCCGACCGCCGCAGGCGTGTTTAGTTGAGAGCAACCGCTGGAGGATGTCCATGAGTGAACCCGTGCTGATGCTGGAAAAGGAAAACGGGATTGCCACCGTTACGCTGAGTCGCCCGGAGAAGCTGAACGCGCTGAATCGCGAACTCCGCGCGTCGTTCTGCCGCACGATGCGCGAATTGCGCATCGCGAGCGACGTCGGCGCAGTGATCATCACGGGCGCCGGCCGCGCCTTTTGCGCCGGCATGGATCTCAAGGATCTCGGCGGCGGGCTGCGCGAGGAAGGCAACGTCACGTTCGTTTCGGTGATCGAAGACATGGAGGTTCCAGTGATCGCGGCCGTCAATGGATTCGCTATCACCGGCGGATTCGAACTCGCGCTCGCCTGCGACATCATCATCGCGGCCGACACTGCTCAGTTCGCCGACACTCATGCGCGCGTCGGCCTGATGCCGGCGGGCGGGATGTCCGCACGGTTGCCGCGCGCCGTCGGGCTCCGCAAGGCGAAGGAACTTTCGCTTACGGGCAATTATCTGAGCGCGCACGACGCGGAGCGGATGGGCCTGGTGAATCGTGTGGTGCCGCGCGAGCAAGTGATGCCGGCGGCGAAGGAGTTAGCCGGACAAATCCTCAGTTGCGATCCGGTGGTGGTGAAGCAAATGAAGCGGCTCTACGATCTGGCGTCGCGCGTGCCGCTCGAAGAGGGTCTTCGAATCGAGCAGGACTTCTCGCGCGCCTTCGGTCTGAGCGGCCACACGCAAGATATGGAAGCGCGGCGGAACGCCGCGATGGAACGCGGCCGAACGCAAGTTGCGGCGAAGCGCTAGAATCAACTAGCAGCGATTCTTGCTATCGGAGATAGACCGATGAAAACCAAATCCACGCAGCCGATCTTGCTGATCACCGCGGCAATCATATTCGCCGCAGCGGCTCCGCGATCAGCGGTCCGCGCCGAGATACCGGCGGTGGCCGCCGAGGTCGCCGAGACGGCGCCGATTCCTCCCGACAAAATCTCGAAAGAGATCGCCGACGCGATCAATTCGCCAGATCGACCCGCCGCCGACAAAGCGCTCGACGCAGGCCGCAAGCCCGAACAAATCATGGCGTTTTACGACATCAAGCCGGGCATGAAGATCGCCGATATTTTCGCCGGCGGTGGCTACTTGACGGAACTTTTTTCGCGCGCGGTCGGCCCGACCGGCAAAGTCTATTCGCAGAACGGACCGTTTCCTCCGCAGTTCCAGAAGATCGGCGACGCGTGGCAGGAACGGCTGAAGGAACCCGCCTTGAAAAATGTGGTTACAGTGAACAAGCCCTACGACGCGCCCGATTTGCTGCCAGTCGAGCCGGACACCCTCGACGCGGTCATTATTCATCTGAATTATCACGACATGGTCGGGTTCAAGATGAATCGCGAAAACGTCAACGCGGCGGTGTTCAAGGCGCTGCGACCCGGCGGCGTTTACGAGATCATCGATCACAGTGCGAAGCCCGGCACCGGCGACGCGGACACCACCACGCTACATCGAATCGATGAGAAATTTCTGGTCAAGGATGTCGAGCGAGCGGGATTCAAATTGGTCGCCGCGTCGAAGGCGCTGCGTCATCCGGAAGACGATCGCACCTGGAATGTGTTTAAGAAGCGCGGCGAGACCGATCGATTCATGCTGAAGTTCGTGAAGACGCCGCGGATGGCCGGCGCCGATTCGCCGGAGTCACCGCGATGAAGGTCGGACTGTTCGCACTTGGAATCGGCGCCGGCGCGCGCCCGGACACGGTGCTAAAGACTGCTGAAACCGCTGAGCGCGTTGGTTTTTCGACGCTGTGGGTCGGCGAGCACGTGGTGCTCTTCGATGCGCAGGATTCGAAGTATCCCTACACCGCGGGCGGCGAATTTCCGCTGCCCGGCGGCGCGGACTGGCTCGATCCGTTCATCACGCTGACTTTCGCCGCCGCGGTGACGAAGTCGATTCGGCTCGCGACCGGAATCTGCCTGGTGCCGGAGCACAATCCGCTGGTCCTCGCGAAGGAGGTCGCCAGCCTCGATCGATTGGCGCGCGGGCGTTTCGCGCTCGGCGTCGGAATCGGATGGTCGGCGGAGGAATTCGCGGCCTTGGGAATTCCGTTCGAGCGGCGCGCGCAGCGAACGCGCGAATATATCGACGTGATGCGCCGGCTGTGGAGCGAGGACGCGACCAGCTTTCACGGCGAGTTCGTGAACTTTGACGGCGCGAAGAGTTTTCCGAAGCCCGCGCGGGGCGCGCGCCTGCCGATCATTTTCGGCGGCGAGAGCGGACCGGCGCTCAGGCGCTCCGCCGAGTATGGCAACGGATGGTTTGGCTTCAATCTCGATCCAAACGAGGCTGCCGCGAAGATCAAACGGCTTCGCGAACTGCTCGATCAGAACAGCCGCGATGCGAGCGAGGTCGAGATCATCGCGTGCCCGTACACCAAGAAGATCACAGCGGCCGACGTGAAAAGATACGCGAGCGCCGGCGTCGATGAATTGGTGATTCTCGCGAATCCGCCCGAGGACGAATCACGCGTCGCAGCGTGGGTCGAGCGCCTCGCGAACCAGTGGATCGCCGCTGCGCGGTAGAATCATCAAGCTACGAATCGGGCGTCGTCGGACGAATCAGGCGGCGGCGAGGATTTCGTGCGCTTTGCTCAAGTCGAGCGCGATCTGGCTTCGCAGCGCTTCGGCTGATTCAAACTTGCGCTCGGGCCGAATCCGCTCGATCAAATCGAGCTTCACGCGCTGGCCATAGATATCGCGATCGAAATTGAAGATGTGCGCCTCGATCGAGCGCGCCGTCTCCGAAAACGTCGGCCGCATCCCGATATTGGTAATCGATCCATACGCGCCGTCGTCGAGCACCACGCGCGTCGCATACACGCCGTCGGGCGGGATGCATTCGGTCTCGCTCTCGATATTCGCGGTCGGAAATCCAATCGTGCGGCCGCGCTCACGTCCGTGAATCACCGCCCCGTGGATGAAGTGATAGCGGCCGAGCAGCTTGGCCGCGCCGCGCAAATCGGCCGACTGGATCATCTCGCGCACCTTGGTCGAGCTCACCTCGAGTCCGCCCAGCTTGACCGGACCGACCACCGTGGTGTCGAAACCGAATTCGCGCCCGAGATCGACCATCACCGCCGCGTTGCCCGCGCGCTGGTGGCCAAAGCTGACGCTGTGCCCGACCACGACTTCGCGCGCGCCGATCTTGCCGAGCAGATAGTCGCGAACGAAATCGCGCGGCGAGAGCTGGCTGAGCGCGAGCGTGAAGTTGATTACGATCACGCCGTCGATACCCGACAGGCGCAGCAGTTCGAGCTTGTCCTCCGGATGCAAAATCAGTTGCGGTGCGCGCGCGGGAACCAGCAGCTTGGCCGGCAGTGGATCGAAGGTGAGCGCGAATGCGGTGCCGCCGGCCGCGCGGGCGCGATCGATCGCAGCTTTCAGAATCGCGCGATGCCCCATGTGCACGCCGTCGAAGTTGCCGATCGCCGTGACCGGATACGGATGGCGCGCGAGCGCCTCGAGGTCGCGAATTATCTCCATTTCAATACTGTCGCCGCATTCTGTCGAGCGTCGAAAATCGGCGCGGCTGGTCGCTCGCGAGATTCTTCATCTTAATCGCTTGCGAGATCTTTCATCATGGTGTTGGCGCCGGTCGCTTGCGGCGTCCCGGCGTGATCGGCGACCAGTTTCTGCAACGTCAGACGCGCATCGATCCGATCGTTCAGCTTGAGGAACGCCTCCGCTTCGCGCAGCAGCGCGGCGCTGGCAAATCTGCCCTTCGGATAGCGCATCACGAGGTCGTTGAACTGCAGGATCGCCTGATCGTACTTGCCGGTTTCATAGAGCGCGTTGGCGGCGAAATATTCGGCCGGCTCGCTCAGCGCGGACTTGGGAAACGAATGCTGCAGCTTGGTGAAGATCGTCACCGCCAGCGGATACTTGCCGGCCTTCATCGCGTCGAGACCAGAGCGATAGAGCTTGACGCCCGGCTCGCTCGACGCCTTCGCCTGGTCGATTTCCTGATCGAGTTCCTGCTGCCAGGTCGAGGCCGGCTCCGCGGGCGCGGGGCGCGGCGCGCTGTATCCCGACGGCGGCAAGCCGCTCGCGGGCGGCGGCGCAGTTTCAGGTTCGGTGCTCGCAAGCTCGTCGGCTGGCGGCGGATTGACGCCGGGCGACGCCGCGATTCC
The DNA here is from genome assembly GCF_030646925.1 of Candidatus Binatus sp. Classification (NCBI taxonomy): domain Bacteria; phylum Candidatus Binatota; class Binatia (SeqCode); order Binatales (SeqCode); family Binataceae (SeqCode); genus Binatus (SeqCode); species Binatus sp. (SeqCode). The sequence goes on from NZ_JAUSKL010000084.1 coordinate 54,040, forward strand.
CGCTCGCAGCGATTTCACTTCCGACTCGAGCTCGGCGATGCGCTTGTTGTTGGACGATGGCGATGACGATTCGCCCTCCGCGTCGGCATTGCCCTGCTTGATCGTGAGGACTTGATCGTTCAACCGATGAATCTGTTGCTGCAGCGAATCGATCTGCTGGCGATCGGCGGCGATCATGCCGCGCAGCGTGAACTCATTTTGATTGAGCTGCTGTATGTCGTTTTGCGAGCTGCAGCCAAGGATCGTGAACGCGGCGACAACCGCGCCAGCGCGCGCTGACCAATTGAAGATACTCACAACCGAGGACCTTACTGGTTCACTACGAAATGGTCGCGGCGATTTTGCGCCCAGCAACTTTCGTCGTGTTCGGTGCAAAGTGGAAGCTCCTTGCCGTAGCTGATGGTTGAAATTCGGCTGCCCGGGATACCCAGGGTTACCAGGTAATCCTTGGCTGCCTGCGCGCGCTTGGCGCCGAGAGCGATATTGTATTCCTCAGACCCGCGATCGTCGCAATGTCCCTCGACCTGCACGCGGCTCGATGAATTTTTCTGCAGCCAGCTCGCATTGCCTTTCAGGATCGAGCCGTCCTGCGGTTCGATCGTGTATTCGTTGTAGCCGAAATGGATGTCAGTCAGCGGCCCGCTTTGTCCCTGGCCGAGCGACCCCTGCTGCATCTGCTCGAGCGAGCTCTTGCCGCTGCCAGTTTCACCCATTCCAGCGGGATTGGCGCTGCTCAAATCGCCGACGCCCTGCGTCTTCTTCGACGAGCATCCGGCGAGCGCCAGCACCACGCCGAGACTTATCAATGCGATCGCTCCAGCCAAATTTGAGCTACTACTCACCCAGCCACCACGACCACGATGGACACGTGTCATTGCCTATACCCTCCGTCAGAGCAGAAATAATCTTCCGGTTACTGACCATCATAATATAAATTCGCGAATGACTGCCGCGGGTCGAGTTGAACGCTAGATAGCGGCCGTCAGGCGACCAGCTCGGATACTCGTTCGAGCCGTTGCCATCAGAAAGTTGCGTCGGAGCGCCGCCGCCGAGCGCGATCGTCCAGATATCGAAACGGCCGTTGGCGCGGCCTTGATAAGCGATCCGGTCGCCCTTCGGCGCGAAGTTGGGCGTGGTGTTGTAGTCGCCCTTGAAGGTGATTCGGCGGGGCGAGCCGCCCGCGGTGGGTATCACCCAGACTTGGGGGGAGCCGGATCGATCGGAAGTAAACGCGAGCATCGATCCGTCCGGCGAAAAGGCCGGACTCACGTTGATGCCGGTGGTGTCGGTGAGCTGTCGAACCTGCTCGCCTTCGCGCGTCAGCAAATAGAGGTTGGTGGCGCCTTCGCGCTCGATCGACGCGGCCACTTTGGTCCCGTCCTCAGAAATCGTTCCGCCGATCACGCGGCCGTGCGGGCTGTCGAGTTTGATTTCGCGCTGTGCTTTCAAGTCCGCGAGATAAAGCGCCGGCTGCATGCTCTTGTATGAAAGATACAGCACGTAATTGGTGGTGCGATCGAAGCTTGGGAACAGATTGATCGTCGGATTGTCGGTGAGCTTGAACAAATCCTCGCCGTCGATCGATTGCGTATAAATTTCCTTGAAGCGTCCGCCGCGCGTCGAGACGAATGCCAGCTTGCTGTCGAACGGGCCCTTCTGGCCGGTGGACGATTCCATCACCGCGTCGGCGAAGCGCCGTGCCATCCGGCGCACGTCGCTCGGCGTGCCGCTGTAATTTTTGCCCATCATGCGCCGCTGCTGCGCGACGTCGTACAGGTAAGCGGTCAGCTTGATCGTGGTTCCTTCCTGCGCGATCGATCCCTTGACCAGGAAGTCCGAATTGATCGAGCGCCAGTCGGCGAAATTGAACTGCCCGAGTTCGAAGCCCGACGTTTGCGGGTCCTCGATATACGCGTGCGGATCGATAATCCGAAAATATCCGGAGAGCTCGAGGTTGCGGCTGAGCGTCCGCACGAAATCCGCCGACGTGCGATGGTCGTCGTCGCCGCTTAGATTTTTCAGGCCCGAGACCGAAATCGTCGAGAGCTGCGAGCCGGGCCCGCGAATCGTCATCTGCAGCGGTCCCGAGTCGGACGGCAGCGGCTGAGCGCTGGCGAGACGCGCAGTCGCGGTAAAAACGATTGCGAACAGGATCGCGCCTGGGAGCTGAAATCGTTTCATGTTCCTATTTCACTACAGAGCCGGCGATCATCATAACTGCCACCACCACTTCCCCGCGCACCGCCTATGATTTTAGCTCGCCGAGCTGGAACAGCGCCTCGATCCCCGCGCCGAAACGATCGCGAAACTTGTCGGGCGGCGGCGGGAACGGCGCGGCGCGGCGGATCGCGCGAATCACCGAATCGTCGAAGGCGGAATCTTTGGAACTCTTGCCGATCTTGACCGCCGTCAGCGCGCCGTCGGGACCGATCGAGAAATCGACGGTCGCGGTCAATTCATTGCTGCCGCCGTAAAAGTTCCACGCCTTCTTAATCTGATCCTGCACCGTTTGATAGTAGAGCAGAAAATCGAGGTCCTGTTGAATCCCCGCGCTGCCGGTCCCCGGTCCGATTCCCATTCCGCGCCCCGCGCTCGCGACTTTGCCCGCGACCGGCCCGCCGCCTTTCGGCCCCGGCGGCGCTTCCTCGCCGGTATCCTCGTCGTCGCGGTCGTCATCCTCCGCGGCGCGCTTCTTCTCGTTCTTCAGATGCTCTTCCAGTAATTTTCGCTTCACCGTCGCGAGCCGATCCTCGACGCTCGGCGTCGATTCGGCCTTCGCGATTACGATCGACGGCGCCGATTTGGGTGCGCGCTTGGCCGGCTGCGGCGACGACTTAAGTGACGATTTCGGCGACCCTTTCGCGTGTGGCGTATGCGTCTCCTTCGGCGTCGGCTTGGCGCGCTCAGTGGGCACCGGAGTGGGCTGTACAGTCGGCTCAGGCGTGGGCTCGGGAGTCGGCGTGGGCGTGAGCGTCGCTTCGATCTTGGTATTCAGCGCGATCGCATTCTTGTCGTCGTCGGGCGCCAACTCCGGCGGCTTCGGCTCCTCGATCTTGACCTTCGGCTCCTCCGGTTTGGGCTCGGCCTTCGCTTCCTTTCGATTGCGATTGATTCGCGGCAGATGAGTGCCGAGGTCGCCGGCCGGGATGTCATCGACGATTTTCACCGTGTAGGCCGGCGGCGCGGCTTCGGGCGCCTTCATGTACATCGGCGCGACGAAGACCACCAGCGCGATGATCGCGACATGGCCGAGCGCGGAGATCAGGATCGCGGCGAGGTAGCCGGCGCGCGACGGCTGTTCGTCGCCGTTATGGTCCCGCGCTGCCACTCTTGCGCTCGCTCGGCGCCGTGTCGGCGCCCTCGGCCGGCACCTGCGTCACCATCCCGACGTTCTCGATACCCGCCGCCTTGATCGCCGCCATCGTGCGGATCACGTCGCCGTACGGAACCGCGTCGTCGGCGCGGATAAAAACCTGGCGGTCGGGCCGTTCCTGCGAGATAGCCTTAAGCTTGTCGGTGAGTTCCGCCGAGCTGAGCTTCGCGTCGTTCAGATAAATCTCGCCGGGCTTCGTAATCGACACCACGAACTGTTCTTCCTTGCCCTCGAGCGCCTGCGCGCGAACCTTCGGCAGATTCACTTCGACGCCCTGCTGGATGATCGGCGCGGTGACCATGAAGATCACCAACAACACCAGCATCACATCGACCAGCGGCGTGACGTTGATCTGCGAAACGAATTGTCCGCGCTGTCCGGGCTCAAAGGCCATCTGAGGGGCGCCTCGTTACGATAGGAAGTGACGTTCCGCGATATTCAAAAATTCGGAAGTGAAATTATCCATCTCAGTCGCCAGCACTCGAATCCGCGCGATGAAATAATTGAAGAACATCTGCGCCGGAATCGCCGCGACCAAGCCGACTGCGGTCGTGATCAACGCCTCGGCAATACCCGGCGCGACCGCCTGGATACTCGACGTATGCGACGCCGACAGCCCCAGAAACGCCGTCATGATTCCCCACACCGTGCCGAACAGCCCGATAAACGGACACGACGACCCGGTGGTCGCGAGAAAAGTGATGCCCGACTCGAGCTTGGTCAGCTCGACGTTCTCTTGCCGCTTCATCGCGCGCGCGACGTTCGCCACGCCGCCCAAGTCGGTCGAGAAGCCGGAGTCAGCGCCGACCGCCTGGCGCTTGGCGCGGGTGAGTTGCAGCAGTTCCTGGTATCCCGCGCGGAACACCTGCGCGACCGGACTCCGCTGCAAGCCGACGCTCGCAGTATGAATCGCGGCGAGGTTTTTCGATTCCCAGAAAATCGAGATGAAGCGCTCGGATTGGCGCCGCGCGCGTGAAATCTGGAACAGCTTGTAGAGGATTATTCCCCAGCTCCCGATCGAAAACGCGACCAGGATCCAAAGCACGGCGGCGACGACCGGGCCCGTGCCCAGCACCAGTTCCACCACCCCCAGCCCGCCTGCGCCGCTCACCTGATGGAGCATATCACCGCCACTTAAAAAACGTCGAACTATTATAAGGGTATCGCGAGCGCTAAAACCAGCCGCCCCCGCTCATAGGACGCCCAACGCGCAAAGGATCTACGTAGTCGGCAATCGACGGGTTTCGCGCGTAGCAAGAGAACTAGCAGCATCGATTCGGATGCCGATGATGCTCGACGAGCGCCGATTTCACCAATCGTGTGCGTTCGAGACGAGGCATCGAGGCGAGCTGCGCCGAATCGATCCGAGCGCTGTTCAAGCGGCGAAGTTCGGCGGTGATCGCGTGAACGATCATCGCGATTCGAATCGCCGCGGCGCGCATCGATTTCATCTTGATGATCATGCCGCCGCCTGCTGCGAGCGGCGCGCGCTCGGGTCGGAGCCGCGCAGCAGTTTGCTCCACGCGCGCGCTGAATCCGCGAGGATCACGATCACCACTGCGATAAAAAATCCGGTCAACGCCGCGTCGATTCGATCGTTCCAGATGAGCCGCGCGATCTCGGCTGCGCGCGCCTCTGCGATTCCGGGCGTCGCGGCCTCCGCCGCCAGCCTGGCTGCGTGCGACAGAAATCCCACGTTCGGCATCGCGGAGAAAATCTTCTCGATTCCCGCGGTCATCGTCACCGCGACCAGCCACACGAGCGGAATCAGCGTGACGAACGCGTAGCGCTGCTTGCCCTGCCGGATCATCGCGCTGGTCGCGACGCAGAGCGCGATCGTCGCGAGCATCTGGTTGGCGATTCCAAACAGCGGCCACAGCGAATTGATCCCGCCGAACGGATCGATCGTGCCGAAATAAAGAAAATAGCCCCACGCGGCGCAAATCAGGAACGAAGTCGCCACGATGTTGGCATAGGACGAACTGTCGCCGAGCGGCGCGTAGATGTGGCCGAGCAGATCCTGCAGCATGAAGCGCGCGACCCGCGTGCCGGCGTCAAGCGTGCTCAGGATGAATAGCGCCTCGAACATGATCGCGAAATGATACCAGAGCGCCATCACCGCTTTGCCGCCGAGCGAATGCGCAAAGATGTGCGCCATCCCGACCGCCAGCGACGGCGCGCCGCCGGTGCGCGCATCGAGCGTCGTCTCGCCGACCGACGCCGCCAGTTCCTGCATGTGCGCGTCGGTCACGTCGAAGCCCCACGAGCTGATTTTTTCGCAGGCCGCGGGTCCGGCGCCGACCACGCCGGCCGGGCTGTTGAT
>NZ_JAUSKL010000085.1 GCF_030646925.1 Candidatus Binatus sp.
ACCGCTTGTGCGGGCCCCCGTCAATTCCTTTGAGTTTTAACCTTGCGGCCGTAGTCCCCAGGCGGGGTACTTAATGCGTTAGCTGCGGCACTCAGGGGGTCAACACCCCGAACACCTAGTACCCATCGTTTAAGGCGTGGACTACCAGGGTATCTAATCCTGTTTGCTCCCCACGCTTTCGCGTCTCAGCGTCAGCAACGATCCAGAGGGCCGCCTTCGCCGCCGGTGTTCCTCCTGATATCTACGCATTTCACCGCTACACCAGGAATTCCACCCTCCTCTATCGCGCTCCAGCTCGCTAGTTTCGGATGCACTTCTGGGGCTGAGCCCCAGGCTTTCACACCCGACTTGACAAACCGCCTACACGCCCTTTACGCCCAGTCAATCCGAACAACGCTTGCACCCTCCGTCTTACCGCGGCTGCTGGCACGGAGTTAGCCGGTGCTTCCTTTAAGGGTACCGTCAAAGGTCCGCTGGATATTAGCCAACGGACTTTTCTTCCCCTCCGACAGGGCTTTACGACCCGAAGGCCTTCATCACCCACGCGGCGTCGCTGCGTCAGAGTTTCCTCCATTGCGCAATATTCCTGACTGCTGCATCCCGTAGGACTCTGGGCCGTGTCTCAGTCCCAGTGTGGCTGACCATCCTCTCAGACCAGCTACCCGTCTTAGCCTTGGTGAGCCGTTACCTCGCCAACTAGCTGATAGGACGCGGACCTCTCTCAAAGTGATAGCTTGCAGGAGCAGAGGCCATCTTTTACCTCAGGAAGCGAACTTCCCGTGGTCTTATCCGGTATTAGCTCGTCTTTCGACGGGTTATCCCAGACTCTAAGGCAAGTTGTCCACGTGTTACTCACCCGTACGCCGGTTTACTAGCCGTATTGCTACGACTTTCTCCCACGACTTGCATGTCTCAGGCACGCCGCCAGCGTTCGTTCTGAGCCAGGATCAAACTCTCCATTATAGCTCAGTGTTACCACCGTTCCGAGGTGCGGCTAACGCACCAGAAGAACGGATGGACTGACCGCAATTTCAAAGAAATCGGCCGGGCATCGAGTCCATTCCTGGACCCCCGCCGCCGATTAAGGCATGCACTACTATTCAGTTTTCAAAGACCGACCCTTTCGGGGCGAAAGAAAACATTACCGCTCGATCCGGGTCCCTGTCAACGGGTCTGTAAGGATTTTCGAGGTGAAGTTTCCACAGGCCGCGCCGCAAAGCGCCGCCGAAGATGAATCTACGCATCCGGGACGATGAAGTAAAGACCCCCGCCAAGAAAATCGCATTGTTTCTTTTTTTCTCGCGCGATCTTTCAATTGCGAAATCGCAGCCGCGCATCCGGCTCCGCGATGACGAAATAAATCGCACCCGCAAGCGCGATCGATCCCGACACGATGAACATCGGACCATATCCAAATGTCACCGCCACCACGCCCAACAGGTAAGGTCCTGCCATCCCGCCCAAATCGTACAACGACGAATAGATGCTCGAAGAGCGGCCGGTGGACTTGAGCGGCGTGCGCGCAATCACCAGCGCGCTCAGCGCCGGATACAGGTAGCCGTGCCCGATTCCGCCGATCACCGCGGCGATATCGAGCAGCCCGAATCGTCCGGTACCGGCGAGCAGCGCGAGCCCGATCGCCAGCACCGCGAGCGACGGCGCGAGCGCGCGATTGAGGCCCATCCGGTCCATGACTTGCCCGCCCACCAGCCGCACGCCCACCGCCATCAGGCTGTAGATCGCAAAGTACCAGCCGGCGCGCTGCACCCCTTCCTGGTAGGCGTACGCCGCGACGAAGCTGAGGCGCGACGCAAGCGCCAGCGAGAACATCAGCGTGACGATCCAGAGCGGCATCAGCGCGCGATCCGTCAGCAGCGATCGATAACTGCGGCCGCCAGGCGAATCGCCCGAGGCGTGCGCCGGATGCGGTTGCTCGACCACGAAGCTCACGACGATCGCGCTCGCAACAATCAACGCGATCGCCAGCGCGAAGAAAACCGTAAACCCGAGACTGCGGATCAATTGCTCGCCGACCAGCGGCGCGATCGCGCCCGGCACCATCCCGCACAAACTGAAAGTGGCCATCGCCTCGCCCTCGCGCCCGCGCGGCAGCATCTCGTACACCATCGCGAACAGCGCGACGCGCGCGGTGCCTTCGATCGCGCCGTGAATCGCGCGCACGAGAAAAATCGGCAGGCCAATCGAATGAATCGGAAAGTAGAGCGAGATTGCGATCGCGTCGAGCACGAGAAACCAGAGCGCAGTCCATTTGCGCCCGCGCCGATCGATCAGCGCTCCGACGCCCGGCCGCGCCGCCAGCGCCGCCAGCGAGCCCGTGCCGATGATCGCGCCGATGATGCTCGCGTTGCCGCCAAGTTCGACCACCCACAGCGGAAACAGCACGAACAGATTGGCGGCCATGTTGAGCGCGAAGCTGGCGGCAAATACCAGCCAGAACGCGCGCTCAAAGACGAGCCGCGGATTTTCCGGCGCGTCGAGGCCGTTGGGTGCGCCGCCCGGGTGCTCCGGCAATGCGTTCGCTACTTCAGCTTTCACTTCGATGCCGCCAGATGTCCCCTGAGCGCGAGCGGGCCCGACGGATCGTCGGCATAGGCCTGGTCCTCGAGGGTAATTTCAATCGTCGGCGCGCGCTGGCGCGGCGGCGGCAGATCGACTGGTACCGTTGCGGTTCCGTCCTCGCCGACCAGGAAGTCGGCCGCCCACACCGCCGCCCCGCGCCTCGGCACCCACCAGATTCGGTAAACCTGCAAGTCGCCCGACGGCTTCAGCCCGTTCGCTTCGAGCATCGCGGCGTTCGCCGATTCGCTCATCGCGAGGATCCCGTTGGCGGTGGATTTGTCCGGCGGCGCGAGCTTGATCGTGCGAAGGTCCGGCGCGAACAGAATCTTCTCGAAAGTCTCGCCCACGGTGGCGCGCTCGCGTTCCGATCCAAGTTTGCGCTGAACTACGGAGGTCTGCTTCTTCAGGGTCCGCACGGTCGTGTTGAGCGCCGCGACTCGCCGATTCAAATAATTGGTGCGGCGCGCCAGCGACTTCGACAGCTCGATCGTCACAATTGAACTGGCGATCGATACCGCCAGCGCCATCCCCGCGATTGCTTGCCACAGCCGGACGCGGCGGAGCCGCGGTGGCTGCTCGGCGGTGTCCTCGACCGGCGCCGATGATTCGATTCTTGCGCTCGCTTCGCCCTGGTCCATTTTCAATATCGCGTCACGTCCTCGTTCCTTCCTCGTCACCGCACCGCGACTCAAATGTATGCCCGGGGCACTTCGCGATTCTGCGGATGGCTGCGCACCGACACAAGGCGCTCCGGCCAACGCAATCGTAGCATGCCGCCGGATGGCTTTTTTAGCTCCATCCTTTGAGATAGAAGTAATGTTTGTCTATGCGCCGGATTCAAGACGTACACGTCGCCGCGACCGAGCCGCTGATCGCGCCGCACGTGCTCAAGCGTGAGATGGCGACTGACGAAGCCAGCGTGCGCACCGTGGTCGAAGCGCGCGACACGATCAGCGCGATTCTCGCCGGGCGCGATCGCCGGATGCTGTGCATCGTCGGACCGTGCTCGATTCACGATCCCGAAGCCGCGCTCGAATACGCGCGCCGCCTGGTCAGGCTGAAGGGAAGCCTCGCCGAGCGACTGTTCATCGTGATGCGCGTGTATTTCGAAAAGCCGCGCACCACCGTCGGATGGAAGGGACTCATCAACGACCCGCACATGGACGATAGTTGCGACATGCGTGAGGGGCTGCGCATCGCGCGCAGATTACTGATCGACATCAACCGGATGGGCCTCGCAGCCGGCACCGAGATGCTCGATCCGATCACGCCACAGTACATCGCGGACCTGGTCGCATGGACTGCGATCGGCGCGCGCACTTCCGAATCGCAAACGCATCGCGAGATGGCGAGCGGGCTCTCGATGCCGGTCGGATTCAAAAATACCACCGAGGGAAACCTGCAAGTCGCGATCAACGCAATTCAATCGTCGCGCCGGCCGCATTCCTTTCTCGGCATCACGCAGGACGGTCTCGCCGCCGTGATTCGCACGCGCGGCAATCCCGACACGCATGTCGTGCTGCGCGGCGGCCGCAAGCCGAACTTCGACGCGCGCAGTATCGAGGAATGCACGCGGCTGCTCGCCGAGGCGTCGCTCGAGCCACGCGTGATGGTCGATTGCTCGCACGCGCAGACCAGCAAGGATTACACGAAACAGCCCGCGGTATTTCGGGCGCTGGTCGAACAGATTCGGAGCGGCAGCCGCTCGATCATGGGCGCGATGCTCGAGAGCAATCTCGAAGCGGGCAATCAGCCGCTCAACTCCGATCGCTCGAAACTTAAGTTCGGCGTATCGATCACCGACCCGTGCATCGATTGGCCGACGACCGAGCAATGCCTCCTCGAGGCCGCCAAAATGCTCGCGGCCGCGGGCTAGCGGTAGCCGACAATTCTGCGCATCGCCGCTCGCGCCAATCGTCGAACAGCCAGCGCGCGCCGGCCAGACTGACCCGCCGTCCGTGACAACACCGCAAACATCGGAAAGCCGCGCCCCGATGCGCCGCCAATCATTGCTGGCGTTCGCGCTATTTCTTGGCGCGTCGCTGCTATTTTTCGCGCGCGGTTTGTGGGGCCATTTCGATACGGCATACGTCGGCGGCGGCGGCGATCCACCGGTTTACATGTGGTGCATCCGATGGTGGCGCTACGTATTCGCGCACGGCGTCAATCCATTTTTGACCGATCTCGTATGGGCGCCGCGGGGCTTCAATCTCGCGTGGATAACCCTGATCCCGCTGCCGTCGTGGATCGCGATCCCGTTCGCTTCAATTTTCGGTGAAGCCGCCGCCTACAATCTCCTCTGCCTGATCGCGCTCCCGCTCGCCGCACTCTCGACGTTCTTGCTATGCAGAAAATTGTCGCGCGCGTTCTGGCCGTCGATCCTCGCCGGCTACATCTTCGGCTTCTCGCCGTACATGCTCGGCGAGCTTACCGGTCATCTCGTCTTGATCGCTGTGTTCCCGATCCCGCTGATCGTGCTCGCGGCGTTGAACCGCCTCGACGGTTCGATCTCCGCTCGCCGCTTCACGATTGAAATCGCCGCCCTGCTGACTGCGCAGTTTCTATGCTCCGTCGAATTGTTCGCAACGCTCTCGATCTTTGGCACGCTCGCACTGATGCTCGCGATTGCGCTGTCACACAACGAAGTTCGCGCGCGGCTTACGGGATTAATCGCGCCTACCGTCGCCGGCTACGCGATCGCGATCGCAGTCATCTCGCCCTACCTCTATTACATGCTCGCGATCGAATTTCCGCACGCGCCAATCTGGCGGCCTGAGGATTATTCCGCCGACGTGCTCGGATTCTTCGTGCCTACCGGCGCGGTCTGGCTCGGCACTTCGCGCGCTGCGACCGCAATCGCGCAAACCTTTCCCGGCCGCATCTACGAGAACGGCGCCTACCTCGGCCTTCCACTGATCCTGATGGTCGAAGTGTTCCGGCGCGAATACTGGCGCACGGCCGCGGGCAAGCTGCTCACGAGCATGTTCGTCCTCCTGCTCATCGCCGCGATCGGCCCCACACTTCATATCGCCGGCAAACCGGGCATCCCGATGCCGTGGATTCTCGTCGGCCGCTTACCTCTGATCTCGATCGCACTGCCGGTGCGCTTCATGATGTACGCGTTTCTCGTAGTCGCGATCATGGCCGCGATCTGGTTCACCGAATCATCGATGCGAATCGTTGCGAAGTGCGCACTGGCCGCATTGATCGTAATTTCGATCGCGCCGAATCCGGTTGCATCATTCTGGACAACTCCGCTCCATCTCCCCGGCTTCTTCGCCGACGGCGCCTATAAGAAAGAATTGTCGCCCCGCGAGATCATCTTGCCCGTGCCGTTCGGCGCGAAGGGTGCCGGGATGTACTGGCAGGCCGAGAGCAACATGTATTTCCGCATGGCGGGCGCGTGGACTGGCGCGATGCCGTTCGAGTTCATGCGGATGCCGCTCACCAACTACTTCGACGGCGCGATCGATTTGCCCGAGGCGGGCGAGCAGTTGAAGGCATACGTCGCGCGCTTCGACGTGCAAACCGTCATCGCGGATCTTTCCGACCCGCATTTTTCGGTTTGGTCTCAAATGCTCGCGGCGCTAGACGTCCCGCCAATCAAGGAAAGTGGCGTGTGGCTGTACAAGATTCCGCCCGACGGGTTCGCTGCATATCGCAATCTTTCGAGCGCCGGAATTGAAGCGCGCGCCAATGCGCTCCGATTCGACGCGATCCTCGAAGCAGCCGGAAATTTTCTCGACGCCGGCAATGACTCTGCGAAAGTATCGCCGCGGGAACTGAAGCGCCTGAACCTGCTGCCGCGCGATTGGCTGATTGATACGACTCCGCAAGCCTTTGCCGATTGGAATATCGGCGCGGCCGGCCAAGATACAATTGCGATCGCAATCGTGGGCTCCGACGAGGGCGTCAAGCCGTTGATCGATCGCTACCAGAGATTCGCGTCGGAAATTCTCTACCCGGCGCCGGCTCGATGGCGCCCCGAATCGACGCCGCCCGCGGACGTGATGCGCACGCTGCTGCTCGTGTTCGATCGAGCGCATTTGATCGCCGTGGCGAGGCAACTGAAATCGTCGCCGCCGCTCGAACGCACGACATCCTTTCTCCAGGGCGTACCCGTAGCAGCATCCGCGAGCAACCCCGTTCACCTCGACGCCCGGTCCTCGCCGATTTCCAGATGACCCTGTCCGCGCCGCACGATCGCCGCGGCCGCCAGCTTCGAGTAACGCGTCGCGACGCTGCTCGCCGCTCCACGCATCCGGTCTTGCTCTGCGAGCGCTCTCTCGACATTCGCGCCGTTGACGTACATAGCGCTTTCGATAATCGCGCGCGTCTGTTCGTCGCACGGTGCGTCCTTTTCTCCGAGCACGATTCGAAGCATCATCTGGCCCGCCGCGACCTTGAAGTGCATCACGTGCATGAACAGTTCGTCGGTGCGCGCGATCAGGTTGTAGCCCGAGAAATCCCAGAACGGCGCGACCGACGCGAGTTCACGCTTGAAATTTTGAAAAGTTTCCCACTGGCCGCCCTGTCGAATCAGCTCGAGTTCGTACTGGCTGAATGGCGGCACGAACGGAATCACCTCGACTCCTCGCTTCCGCGCGTGATCAACCGCCTCTCGAAATTGCTTCATCGTGTCGCTCGAAAACCTGTAGGTCGAGTACGCCGGCAAATCCTGCGCAAGCTGCTCCTCGACCTCCGCGGCGCTGACGCTATGCAAGCCGTGGTCGCGCGTCGCCTTGAACTGGCGGCAGATCATCGCCATCGGCCACGGCATCGCAGCGGTCATGGTCGGCGGCAGTTTTTTCGCGCCGCGCCGCGCCCGCCCGTAGTATTTGTAGCCGTCGCCAAGCGTATCGAGGCTTAGCAGCGTGTCCTCGAATTTCAGCGCGATGCTGCCGGCGATTCGCCGATCGAAATTCGAATCGTGCCGCTTCCATTTGCGATCGAATGCAAAAAAATCGACGCCCCAGATAATCCGCTTCAGGCGCGGATTTGCGAGCGCAACGTCAAGCTCACGCGCAAGCTGCGAGATCGTCGCGCCGCTCAGCGCCGCGTTCAGAAAACCGTCGCGCTCGCCCTGCTCGATATGCATCCCCATGTAAACCCGGGAGCTGCCGAGCAACACCGTTTCCGGCTGAGCCGTTCTGAGCAGATAGGGCATCACGACCCGCTCGTGCTCGACCCGCCGGAAGATCGGATCGATCCACGCGCTGCGCCACGCGCCGTAGGGATTGAACAGGTAGTTCGCGACGACTCCGATCGCCACGACCAGCGCAGTCAGCACGAACATCAGGATCAGGCGGCGCCGCGTCGTCAATTCGATTCCTCAGAACTGAAAATAAATGAACGGCGGCGGATTCGACATGCTCATGATGCTCAGTCCCGCAAGCAACGCGAACGTCGCCGCGTAGCCGAGATCGCTCCGCCACTTGTGCGCCATGATCGCCTGCCGATTCGGGCAGTAGAGCACCAGCCCGAGCCCGATCGCGATCGTGCGCACCTCGTGCCATCCGATACTCCGGCGCGCCGTGGACCAACTGAATCCGCTGAGCCCCGCCATGGCCTTGAGCATTTCCGCAGCGCGCGAAAAAGTCGGCGACCGAAAGAACACCCACGCTGCCGTTACCAGCAGAAACGTCAGCGTCCACGCGAGCGGTCCGGGCAGGCGCCGCTTCGACGCCACCCACATGTGATTGATCGCGAGAAACGCGCCGTGCAACGCGCCCCAGATTACGAACGTCCAGTTGGCGCCGTGCCACAACCCGCCGAGCAGCATCGTGATGAACAGGTTCAGGTAGCGGCGCGCTTCGCCGCGGCGGTTTCCTCCAAGCGGGATGTAAAGGTAATCGCGCAGAAAGAACGATAGCGTGATATGCCAGCGGCGCCAGAACTGGATGATATCGCGCGCCTGGTACGGCGAATCGAAGTTCTCGGGAAACTTCACGCCGAACATTCGCGCGAGCCCGATCGCCATGTCGGAGTAGCCGGAAAAATCAAAATAGATCTGCAGCGAGAACGCGAACGCCGCACCCCACGCGTCCCAGAACGACAGCGCGCTCGCCTTGTCGAACAGCGGATTCGCGATCGCGCGATAGCTGTCCGCGATGATCACTTTCTTGAACATCCCGATCGCAAAGATCATCAGGCCTTCGCTGAGATTCTCCGCCGTCAATCGAAAATGCGTTTCGCGATTCAATTGCGGATAGATTTCGTCGTAGCGCACGATCGGTCCGGCGATCAGATGAGGGAAAAAAGTGATGAACAAGGAGTAGCTGACGAAATCGCGAGCGCCCGGCTCGCCGCGATACGCGCTGGTCAGGAAGGTGATCTGCTCGAAGGTGAAGAACGATACGGCCAGCGGCAGGATCAAGGGCGCCAGACTCCAGTTCGCGCCGATGATCGCGCCGGCGCCCTCGACCAGGAAATTTCGATACTTGAAGTAGCCCAGCAACGCGATATTTACGGCGATCCCGATTCCCAGCAGCAGCCGGCGTCGGCGCGACTCGATCGTCGCGGAATTCTCGACCGCCGGAGGAACCAGCAGCAATGACCACAGAAAATTGAAGCCGATCGAAAATAAAAAAAGCAGCAGGTAGTGCCAGTTCCACCACGCGTAAAAGAACAGCGACGCGAAAATCAGGAACGCGCCGGCGGCGCGCCTATTGCCGGACGCGGTGAGCATCCAGAAGGCGATCAATACGAACGGCAGGAATCCGAATGCGAACTGATACGAGTTGAACAGCACCGTCGTTGCGCGCGTCTAGTCCTGGCGTTTGTCCACGCGCAACTTTTCGCTGATCACCAGCGCGTTCAGCGCCGCCGTCTGACGCACCGAAAATTCCGCGGGCCGCTGCAAGGTCTTGTGCCGCGCGTCGAGCGCCGTGAGTCCGTTCATCAGGCGCTCGCGGGCTTCGTCGATCGTCGGCCGCGGCATGACCCGGCGCCCGCGTTCGACGATCGTCTCGAGCAGCGCGACCGTTTTCGCCGGCGCAGGCCTGAACTCGCGCGCGACCGTCGTGATGCTTTCGTCGGCGATTCCGACCATGTCGGCGTAGATCGCGCCAGTCGCCGAATGCGCGCGAAACAATTGCTTGCGTCCCGGCGTCGACGCCTTGTTCTGCGACATCTTGAGCCGCGCGTGACCCGCATACTCGACCAACTTGTACACAAAGTCGGCGGCCGGCGCGTCATCGCTCACCGCCAGCGACGTCCCCACTCCGAATGCGTCAATCGGCGCGCGCGAATCGACCAACTCCGCGATCTTATACTCATCGAGATCGCCGCTCGCGACGATCGCGATCTCCGGGAAGCCTGCCGCGTCGAGAATCCGCCGCGTCTTGCGGCTCAACTCCTGCAAATCGCCGCTATCGAGCCGCACGCCCTGAATCTTGACTCCGCGCTCGCGCATCGCCGCTGCAATCTGAGCCGCATTCTCGACGCCCCGCAGCGTGTCGTAAGTATCGACCAAAAGCGTGCTCAGCGTCAGGAAGCTGGCGGTGAAGTCGCGGAACGCATCGCGCTCATGCTCGTGCGCCATCACAAAACTGTGGCTCATCGTGCCGTAAACCGGAATACCGTAGCGCTTGCCCGCGAGCACGTTCGCCGATCCGTGGAAGCCCGCGATATAGCTGGAGCGCGCCACGATTAATGCCGCGTCGGCGCCCTGCGCGCGCCGCGGTCCGAAGTCCACCAGCCGCCGTCCGCCCGCCACCGAAAAACATCGCGCCGCCTTGGTCGCGACGATCGACGCGAATCCCAACTGATTCAGCACCAGCGTCTCGATCAGTTGCGCCTCGATAATCGGCGCGCGAATTTCCAGAATCGGTTCGTTGGCGAAATACAAGGCGCCTTCCGGAATCGCGCGCACCGAACCGGTGAAGCGCAGTCTCGAAAGGTAGTCGAGAAATTCCGGCTTGAAGAGTTGGAGCGATTCGAGATGCGCGATCGCCTCCGCGTCGAAGCGATACTCCTCGAGCGCCTCGATCAGCCGCTCCACGCCGGCCGCGACCATGTAACCGCGGCCAGGCGGCATCCGGCGCATCGACAATTCGAACGACGCGGTTTCGTTGAAGCCATGCTCGAGCAACGCGGCGCCGACCGCGAGTTCGTACAGGTCCGTGAACAGCGCCACCTCACTCGGATCGAGTCGAAGATCAATCGGCATGCGGGGGCGTCCTTGATTCGCGCGGCAGCAGTGCGGTCCTCAACGCGGCGGCTCGGGCGGCGCAGGCGGCGGATGCGGTGGCAGCGATTGACCCGCTTCCTGGACGACGCGCGTTTCCGCGACACCGCGATCGTGCTGGATATTC
>NZ_JAUSKL010000086.1 GCF_030646925.1 Candidatus Binatus sp.
GCTCACGATAAACAACAGGGCACTGCAGCCATTCCAAAAGCGGTGGATTGGATTTGTGAAAAAGCTTAAGCGCCTTTCGAATGTCCCAACCGCTGAGGTCGATCTCATCCGCTAGCGGCTGTTCAATGACATCTCGTTGGTTTTCTAAGTCGATCGAAAGGTACCATTCCGGTCGTCGAATGTAGATAAAACGAACATCATAGTCGGAATCGGTAGACGAAAATCCCCACGCGCGACTGCCGGATTCAACAGCCAATAAGACCACCATATTCTCGGCGTACTCCAATGATTCGAGAGCTTGGTGAATTGAGATGAAAATCCGATCTTCCATACTGATTAGCTCTTTTTGGAGTCAATTTCCCAGCGACTCAAGTCAGTCGCGATTTCGCGGAATTGTTCGACGGCGGCTTCGAGGTTAGGCAGAACGTCAGGATCGAGACGGTTGTCGGATTCTTCGAGGCTTTCGTCACGGTGCCCGCAGAAGTCATAACTGAAAAATAGCGTCTGCACTTCAGTCGATAATGTTTTCAGTGGAGCCCCCGGGCAAGCCCGGGCCATTAACTCCGTCGCCCTTCGATTCGCTCCGCTCGCTCAGGACGACTCTTCGATTTTCAGGCGGAATTTCGAACGAGTAGCCCCGGCCATGGCCGAGGCCCGAGTCGAGGCGTCGCACAAATCATTCAACGTAATTTCTTCTCTGCTCGAACGTCTATCTGCTCTCTCAATGATCCCTTCAGGCTTCGGCAACGGTTTTTTCAACGCCCCATCCTCGTCCATAAGACGGAGCAGCGTTTGCACTCCTTTCAAATCAACTTTACCGTTTCTGGGCCAAATTTGTGATTTCGTATAAGTTTCCCATGACCTCGGAATATCAATGACATAGTAAGACTAGTCAGAAGACGATACGGTCACAGGCGCAACAAGCCGTACACGGCGACGCCAGGCGATCTCCCACCATAACAGCCCGATGCCACCAAGAACTCCGGCGACGTCGGTCCAGACGGCGCCTGGAAAAGTGTCGGCGGGAATCAACGCGAGCAATCCAAAAACAGCGAATCCAAACCGTTGAAGAAGTCCGAGCGGCCGCACAAAGTATCCGACGACGCCGATCGCAACGAGCCAAACTCCCAGTATCGCGGTAATCACGGCGATTGTAACGTTGACGGGATTTCCGATCATCAGGAGGGTGGGCGAGTAGACGAAAAGAAATGGAACGACAAAGGCCGCCCAACCGAAGCGCATCGCCTCGTATCCGGTTCGCATCGGGTCTGCTTCCCCGAGGCTCGCCGCGGCAAAAGCCGCCAAGGCCACCGGCGGAGTGATCATCGACAACATGCCGTAATAGAAAATAAACATGTGGGCGGCGATCGGATTTACACCCGAGTTGACAAGGGCCGGCGCGACCAGGGTAGCCATCAGAATGTAGACGCCAGCCGTTGGCATACCCATGCCCAGAATGGTGGCCAGAACCGCGGACATCAATAGAAGCAGGAACAGATTTCCGCCCGCGAGCTGAGTCAAGGCCAGGCTCAGGCCGAACGCGAGCCCGGAGATGTTCAGCGCGCCTATCACGATGCCGGTGGCCGCTCCGATCAGGATGATGTCCAGCGACCCGAGACCGCTTGCTCGCAGTGTCTCCAGAAGATCGGAAAATCGAAGCCGCTTGCCCTTAAAACCGAAAACGACACTCACGATGGCAATAACGAAAGCCGCGATTAGCGCCGAGCTCTCCGGCAAGAAGTTCAGCCAGAACATGCTGGCGATGAGCACCACCCAGGTCAGCAAGAAAAACCAGCCGGCTGCGAGGACTCCCCGCAGACGAGGAATCTGCGACTCCTCGACGCGGCTGATTCCCCGGCGCGCCGCCTCGAGGTCCGCCTCGGCGAACAGAGCAACATAGTAGAGAATGGACGGGACGATCGCGACAATACAGACTCTTGTGTAGGGGATCTGAAGGAACTGCGCCATCAGAAACGCTGCCGCTCCCATGACCGGTGGAACGATTTGGCCGCCGGTGGAGGCAATCGCTTCGATCGCCGCAGCCGTGTGAGCGGGATAGCCGCTCCGCTTCATCATCGGAATCGTGATGGCACCATCCACCATGACGTTAGCCACGGCACTGCCCGATACCGTGCCGAAGAGCGCCGAGGAGACCAAGGAGACTTTTGCGGTCCCCCCCCGATACCGGCCCATCAAAGCAACAGCGATGTCACCAAAGAAATCAGAGCCGCCGGATTTTTGCAGCATCTGACCGAAGAGAATAAACGCGACAACGACGGTCGCCACAATATTCAGTGGCAATCCCAGCATGGCGGTCGAATCCCACGCCAGATAATAAAATAGCTGCCCCAGGGTCACGGGACGGCTTTGAAACATTCCCGGAATCCAGCGCCCGACCAAGGCGTAAACGATAAACAAGATGACGACCATCGTCAGCGCATTGCCTGCGGTGCGGCGCAATCCCTCAATAATGAAGAGCAGCATGAGAGTTCCAACCACCATGCCATCGGTGGGACGAGCGGTGATCAGCTCGGAAAGGCCAGCCACTCGAATAGCCGTGTACGCCGCAGCCGCGAAGCTGGTTACGGCGGCAACAATGTCATACCAGGGGATTCGGTCGGTTCTTGCGCGGCCAGTTCCCGCGGGAACGCTAAGAAAAACCAACGGAAAGGCAACAGCCAGCATTCCGCTCAGGAACTGCTCGGTGGAAAAGACCAATCCGGCCACGCGAAACCAATCAAGGACCCAAGCGATAGTGCCCACAGGCAGCGTGACTGCCAGAGCAGTGATCAACCCG
>NZ_JAUSKL010000087.1 GCF_030646925.1 Candidatus Binatus sp.
TATGCGTCGAGGCCGACGCCGGCTGGGTTCCGCATTACATGTACCGCATGGATCACGCCTACGACCGCCATCGCTACTGGCTGCCGGCGGGCACGCTCACCAAAAGGCCGAGCGAATATTTTCGCGAAAATGTGTACACGACTTTTCAGGACGACTACGTCGCTTTCCAGGTCAAGGATCTGTGCAACATCCATCGCCTGATGTGGGCCAATGACTTCCCGCACAGCGACTCGACCTGGCCGTGGTCGCAGGAGGTGCTGAAGAAGCAGACCGCCGGCCTGACCCAGGACGAGAAGAACCTGATACTGCACGACAACGTCGCGGAGCTCTACGGACTGTAAAGAGGCTGGTAAGTTCGCTGCAAGTGCAGTAGCGATTTGAACCTAACAGCCAAAAGCCGAATGGAGGTAACCCGATGGCCGACTACGATGTAGTGGTGAGAAACGGAATGGTGATCGATGGGACCAGGATGCCGCGGTACCGCGCCGATGTCGCGATCAAAGGCGGCCGCGTCGCAGCCATCGGGCGATTCCCCACGGACGCCGGCGCGAAGAACATCGACGCCAGCGGCATGATCGTCGCCCCCGGCTTCGTCGATCTTCACACCCACTATGACGCCCAGTTGTTCTGGGATCCGTACTGCTCGATTTCGAGTTGGCACGGCGTGACCTCGATTGTCATCGGCAACTGCGGCTTCGGCTTCGCTCCGGTGCGTCCCGCCGAACGCGAGCGCGCGATGCAGACCATGACCCGGGTCGAAGCGATTCCCTACGGCGCGATGAAAGCCGGGATGCCGTGGGACTGGACCACGTTCCCCGAATTCCTCGACAGCATCGACCGCAAGCCGAAGTCGATCAACATCCTGCCCTACATGGCAATCTCGCCGCTGCTGACGTGGGTGATGGGCCTGGAAGCGGCCAAAACGCGGCCGCCGACCGGAGCAGGAAGAGCGCGAAATCTGCCGCCTGCTTGACGAGGCGATGGACGCGGGCGCCTGTGGATGGTCGGCCCAGCGCCTGCCTCCCAGCGGTCCCGCCTGTGTGCAGCGCGACTTCGACGGCACGCCGATGGTCTCCGACCTGATGTCGGACGACACCTGTTACGCGCTGGCGCGCGTGCTCGGCCGGCGCAACGAAGGCTTCATCCAGATGACCCTTGCGACCGAAGACCAGAGCAAGGACATGGCGCACTACGAGAAGCTCGCCGAACTGAGCGGCCGTCCGGTGCTGTTCAATGTCGTACAGGCGCGCGACGGCCATCCGGAGGTCCATCGCGGCAGTATCGCGTGGCTCGACCGTTGCCGCCAGCGCGGACTGCGGGTGTACGGGCAAGCAATTACCACCGACACCAACGTGACGTTCTCGTTCGTCGATTGGAACTTGTTCGACGAGGTGCAGGAGTGGTGCGACGCGACCACCGGCACGACCGAGGAGCGGCTCGCGAAGCTCAGCGATCCGAAGCGGCGCGAGGCGCTCAAGAACGCCCGGACCCCGATGGTCATTACCGAGGAGTTCGACCAAATCATCGTGACCCAGGTCGATAGCGAAGCGCTCAAGAAGTTCGAGAACCTGACGCTGCGCGAGATTAGCAAGCAGACCGGCAAGCATCCGATCGACGTGATGCTCGACATCGCGTGCGCCGATAATCTGCGCGCCGAGTTCTACGCGCCGGGCCCCAACCAGAACATGAAATACATGAAAGAGATCATCGACGAGCCGTACCTGATTCCGGGCGTTTCCGATGGCGGCGCGCATACCAAGTTCTTGACCGCCGGCCGTTACCCGACCGACTTCATCACCAAACTGGTCCGCGAGCACAACATGTTGAGCCTCGAGGAAGCGCACTGGCGCTTGAGCGCATTGCCTGCAATGTGCGCGGGCTTCCGCGACCGCGGCACACTTCGTCCGGGAGCGCCGGCCGACGTCGTGGTTTATGACTACGAGGGTCTGGCGATGCGTCCGATGGAAATCGCCCACGACTTCCCGGGCGGCGAATGGCGGCGGGTGCAGAAGGCCGACGGCTACAAGGCGGTGCTGGTCAATGGCCAGGTGACGCTCGAGGACGGCGAGCCGACCGGCGCCTCGTCGGGCAGGCTGCTGCGTCATGGTGCCTGAGTTAACTATTTGATGGCGCGGATTTCCGAGCCCATCCGGTCCTTGTGAAGGTAGCTATCGCGGCCGCCGTCGGCTGATTTGGCGGCGGCCGCGGACCCTAACGAAATCAGCGAGGGCAAGCCCGATGGAAGAATCTTTTTTTTCCGCCGACGGCCATGTGATCGAACCTCCGGATCTGTGGACCAGCAGGATCGACCCGCAGTTTCGCGAACGCGCGCCGCGCCTCGAAACGCTGCCGGACGGCGACTACTACTTCCTCAACGGCCGCAAATCCACGCCGCTCATGGGCCTCGAAGGCTCCATGATGAACGAAAAAATTGAAGGGCACATCGATGCCCTCAGGCCTCATCGCTTTGAAGAAGCGCGGCGTGGCGCCTGGGAACCCTCGGCGCGGCTGGCCGATCAGGATCTCGACAACTTGCGCGCCGAGGTTATCTACCCCGGCGTCGGGCTCGGGTTTTTTGCGCTCAACGATGCGGCTTTCCAGCGTGCGGTGTTCCGCGCCTACAACGATTGGCTGATTGACTTTTGCCGCTTCTCACCTAATCGCCTGTTAGGCGCCGGTCTGCTCACGGTTAAAGGACCGATTGAATGGGCTATCGAAGAAGCCCGGCGCGTGGCCAAGTCCGGCCTCCGCTCCGTATCGATCCAGGCCACCGTGCCGGAGCGTCCGTATGGCAGGTCCGAGACTTACGAGCCGTTGTGGGCGGCGCTCCAGGATCTTGGCCTGCCGGTGGCCATCCACACCGGAACCGGAGTCGATTTGGGCAAGAGCATGGCCGAACTGGGTCCCGGCATGTTTGTTCTGGAAAACAAGATCATCGTGATGATGCGCGCGGTGGGCGAACTTATCTGGTCGGGTATTCCGCAACGCTATCCGAAGTTGCGCTTTGTGCTGGTCGAAGGCGGCATCGGATGGATCGCTTCGCTGCTTCGCTTCATGGACCACTGGTGGGAAGACCATCACCGATGGATGGAGCCTAAGCTCGATGAACCGCCGAGCGCATATTTCCACCGTCAATTCTGGGCCACGTTCGAGGATGACCGGCCCGGCCTTCTCACTCGCGAACTGCTCAATGTCGATCATCTGATGTGGGGCGCGGACTATCCGCACACCGAAGGAACCTTCCCGAACTCGCGAGCGCAAGTGGCGAAGGATTTCAAAGGCATTCCCGTTGCCGAAGTCTTAAAGATGGTGTCGGTCAACGGAGCAAAATTGTATGGCGTCGCGTAAAGCATGCCGATCGCACCACGCCGCAGGTCACCTCTAAACATGGAACATGATTAAGCATTGAACGGACGCTTCAGATCGAGTTCGGCCGGGAGATGCTCTCCGCGCTGCAAGCGCATCGCACTTCGTTGGCCGAAAGCATCTACCGAAACCCGGTCGGCGATTATGTTTCTGCCGACCAGGCCGCCCTTCAGCGACAGCTTTTTTCTGTGACAAACCGCTGATGATGGCGCAGACGGGCGACCTGCCCGAGCCCGGTGATCGCATCACCAATGCTCACTTCCAATTACTCAATCGATGAGTGTCCCTACTGAAAATCGCGATGAATCGTTGACATTCCTGCGCTGATGCAGGCGATCGTTTACTTGCTAGTGCGCCGGTTCCGAGGCGGGACCGAGGGTTCGGTACAGGCGGATCGGTGCAGCGGGCTCCTGATTATTCGAACGTAGTCTTCAGTCGCGCCGCCGCGTTTATGAAGTACTGAAAGCTTTGGTTGTACAAGTAGAACTTGTCCATGCCATTCGCGTCGCGATAGCGAAGCTTCAATCGTCCAGGATACACCAATGTATTGAGCGTGTGCTGCGCATCAGCAAACCCATTGGCGCCGACGTTCTCGATCAGCTCCTTCCAATCGCGCTTCGGCATTTCCAGGATGATATCCGACGCTTCCTCCGCCTGAGCCGGGCTGAGCTCACGTACATCGCGGTCTCGCGTAGCTCCCCAGACCGATCGATTCGAGGCGGGTAACATAGTCCCGCACCATCTTCCTCTTTACGCCCGCGACCATTTCGAGGCCCTGATCGTATCGCGCGATGCCGCCGCCCATCAGTATCGCAAGCGCTTCCCAAGTCTGCTGGCCAAAATACTCGTCGAGGATGAATCGCTCGCCGCCGAGCAAGTAGTTGGTCAGTTCATCGACGCGTTCCGGTTTCTGCGCCAGCATAAACTTGACGTGCCCTGCGCCATAGGCAAGGTGACGCGTGAGGAGCGCGAACGTCAAACCGCAAAGCCGTTTGTGCAAATGGATGCCGCTCATTGCCGCTCGGACATCAGCCGCCATCCCGGCATGCATAAGACCCGCACCATCAACCCCTCCGCCTTACGGTACGGACTGTCGCGGAGTAAAACGATACCAACCCAAGCGCGAGCGCGGCGGCGTGGCGGAGATTTATGCCTGACCAATAACGGTCAGGGTGCCGAACAGCAACTGTGTGTCAGCGCGAGAGATCGCGGTGAACGATGTTCAGAATGTTCAACCCGCCATGCGCTTCTAGTCGATCGATGCTCATCTTGTTTCGCAATTCGTAGCCGGGATGAATCAAGTTTCTGTACTGCCGTATGGCATCGGTTAACATCCCGGCGCTAGCTTCAACGATCTTCAATTCAATAGCCACCTTGATCAGGTCCGAGAGGTCCCACCTCGAAAGGTCAGAGTCTGATGGAGCGCATTTTGCGCTTCTTGCCTTCGCCTCGTCTTGGCTTAGGCGATCTAAGAGGATCGCTTCTATCGAGCCGCCCGCGAGGATGACTACCGACTTCCAGCATTCCGCGATGAACGCCTTCTGAATTTCTATATAGTCTCTTTCAAGGATTGTTCGCAGCGAAGTATCTCTAACAAACTTGAATTCAATACGCTCCCCGACTGGCGCGATGTTCTTGTCGGTGTCTAGCACAGCCTTCAAACGGGCGATGCATGCGGCCACAACGCCTCGAATTGGAGGGCGTTCAAAGTAATTCGGGTTTCCCTTGAAGGTAAAGTTCTTAGGTCGAACGGGGGTAAAAGATCGGTAAAGTCTGATCTGATTCTCGCGATTTCGTCCAGTGCGAATTTGCATGCGGCGACCTTTGCGAGGGTCTCCTTTTCGTGCGCGAGAATCTCCGCCTGCGAAACCAACGAGTCATAGTAGCCTTTTAGTTTCGTCTTTTGTTCATCGCTTAGAGCAGCCACTTTCTATCCCTCGTTTTTGAATTGCTTCTCGGACTTGTTTGCTCCGACTGACCATTAACAGTCAGCCGCGCGAGCGGCAACTGTGCGTGTTCGAGCGATCGTCGGGCCGAGCGCTCGAACCTAGTCAACGTCAGACCCTAGTAGACTAAATCAGCCGCGACCCCCTCACCGCGCAGCCCTACCGGGTCCTTGGCGCTCTGACGTCCATCAACGCTGCGGCGTCCCACCATACGTGCGCCGGATAGCCCCCTTCCAACATCGCGCGCCCAGGGCAGCGCTATCCAACGTCCGTTGTTCGGGAGCCGCTGGCCCCGCTGCATATCCGGAAAGGGTCGAAACCTGCCGTTCGGAAATGACGCAGATCAGGCGACGCAATTAGGCCGAGGTAGTCGCCGCCCGCAGGAGTCGTGACACGGTAGCGGGATGGACTCCGAATAGATGCGCCGCGTCTGCGGCCGCTCGCGAGCGTGGATGGGCGAGGGTTTCGATCGGTATCAGCCGGCCCGATAGGGTCGTTGGTTGGGCAATTGCCCGAATCGCAGGCATCGTTGCGGCGAGCAGAATCAACCGCGCTGCGAGCAACATCGTCACTCGCTTCATCTTTTTCTCCTCGCGGTTGGCGCCCGTCGCAAAATCTGCGCTGGTCTGGTCGTAAGCTAATCTATGCCAGTTCTTTTCCGATCATTTCCTTTTTGCAAGCTTCCTCAGCTCCAGCACCGCGAGCGGTATCAGGCCGAGAACTATCCACCAAACGCATTGGGCAAGCGTGACTGGCTCGATCCCAAAGAGCAGCTCCAGCAGCGAAAGATGATGGATAATGAGCTGCAATCCAAAGCTCGCGGCCACGACCGCAAACAGCCGGAGATTCGAGAGCAGGCCGATCTCCCATACCGTCCGGACGTTGCTGCGCGCCCCAAACGAGCGCATCAATTCCGCGATGACCAGCGCGGAGAACGCGGCATTGCGCGCATCCATCACGCTGCCGTCAACGTAGAGCTCCCAGGCGAAAGCCGTTATCGCGACTCCGGCCGTAAGACATCCCGTCAAAGCGATCAACCCGAAGAACCCGCGATCCATGATCTCGGACTTGGGATCGCGAGGGGGCCGCGCGAGAACGTCGGCGTCGATCGGGTCGGTCGCGAGGGCCAATGCCGGAAGCCCGTCGGTAACCAGGTTGATCCACAGCAGCTGAATTGGCAGAAGCGGCAAGGGCCAACCGATCACTGCGGCAATCAGCATTACCGCCAATTCCCCGGCGTTCCCGCCCATCAGGTAACTGAGTGTCTTCACGACATTGTCGTATATGCCGCGGCCTTCCTCGACGGCCGCGACAATCGATGCGAAGTTGTCGTCCGTCACTATGATGTCGGCGGTCTGCTTCGTCACTTCGGTGCCTGTAATTCCCATCGCAACACCGATGGACGATTCCTTGAGAGCTGGCGCATCGTTGACGCCGTCACCGGTCATCGCGACCACGACGCCACGCGCCTTCCACGCGCGAACGATGCGGAGTTTGTGTTCGGCCGTGGTCCGCGCGTACGCGCACACTCGCTCGACCCGATCCGCGAGTTCAGCATCCGTCATCATCTCGAGATCGCGTCCAACCAGAACCTGGTCCGCGTGTTCGATGATGCCCAGCTCGCGGCCAATCGCACGTGCCGTGTCGGGATGGTCACCGGTGATCATCACGACCTTGATTCCCGCGATTTTGCACTTGCGGATTGCTTCCCGAGCCTCCGCGCGAGGAGGATCCTGCATCCCGACAAGGCCAAGGAGTGTCAGGTCTAGCTCGATGTCTTCGGGTGAGCCATCTAGCGAAGAGGTGATCGGCGAAAACGAATCGAGTCTCCGCTGCGCGAAAGCGAGCACGCGCAGGGCTTCACTGCCCATCAGCGCACTCGCCTCAAGCATCCGGGCGCGGTCAGCGTCGCCAAGTTTCGTGACACCGCTCGCGGTGCGAACCTGAGCGCAGCGTTCGAGGATCACCTCGGGTGCGCCCTTGACGAACGCCCACGGGTTTTCATCGCGGCGACGAATCACCGTCATTCGTTTCCGATCGGAGCTGAACGGGACCGAGCCCAGCTTCGGCATCGCCGTATCGATTGCTTCGCGGGAAAAACCCGCCTTCGCGCCCGCGACCAGCAGAGCACCTTCCGTTGGGTCGCCAATCACGGTTTCTCTACCGTCACGCCGCGCAAGCTGCGCATCGTTGCAAGCGACAGCCGCGGTAAGGAGGTCGGCAAGCAACGGATCGTTACTAGTCCTCGCTTCGGCGCCATCCGAGAAAATCGAGCCGACGGTTGAGTAGCCCTCGCCGGTGACGTTGTAATTGCGCGCGCTTGTGATGATCCTGCGCGCAGTCATCTCGCCAACCGTGAGAGTCCCCGTCTTGTCGGTGCAGATGACCTGGACGCATCCGAGGGTTTCGACCGCCGGCAGTCTGCGCACCAGCGCGTTGCGTCGCGACATCCGCTGTACGCCAAGCGCGAGCGCGATCGTTACGACCGCGGGCAGGCCCTCGGGGATTGCAGCGACCGCTAGACTCACCGCCCCGAGAAACATCTCGAATGCCGCAACTCCTCGCAGAATTCCCAGGAGGAAGACCACGAGGACGATCGCGAAGCAGGCCCACAACAGCCGCTTGCCCACCCCGTCGAGTTTCTGTTGGAGCGGCGTTTCCCCGCTGGAGGCGGTTTCAAGCAGTGTCGCGATGTGCCCGACCTCGGTGTTCATCCCGGTTGCAATCACCAGCGCGGCGCCCGTGCCGGTGGCGACACTGGTCCCGAGAAAGGCCATGTTGGTCCGTTCGGCGAGGGGAGCGTCGGCTGAACATTCTCCGGTTCGCTTTTGAACCGGCTCAGACTCGCCGGTAAGAGGAGCCTCGTTGGTCCGGAGCATCGAAGTCTCGACCAGGCGCGCGTCAGCGGCGATCAGATCGCCCTCGCCGAGAACGAGGAGATCGCCGCGCACGATTTGTGCCGCCGGCACGATTTCGGATTTGCCATCCCGAATCACGCGAGCGCGCGGCGCCGTAAGGCGCGCCAACGCGGCGACTGCCTGCTCGGCGCGGTACTCCTGAAAAAAACCGATCCCGGCATTCAAGATGACGATCGCGATAATTACGGCGCCATCGACGCGTTCGCCGAGCGCCGCGGACACTACCGCGGCTCCGATCAACACCCAAATGACGAGACTCTCGAATTGCCACAGGAATATCGTCAATCGCGAGGCATGCTCGGCTTTTCGAATTTCGTTGCGCCCATCGCGCGCAAGTCGGGCGGCGGCTTCGTCGGACGATAGACCGTGCGCCAAGTCGCTGCGGAGTTCCGAGACGACTTGCGCAACCGTGAGCTCGTGCCAGTGTTGATTCATGAGTTTACGTTTGCCGGGATTGCGCGCTGGCAAGCCCGTGCTCACGCCAGATTACATAGATCGCTGGAATCACCATCAGCGTCAGCACGGTCAGCGACACGAGTCCACCCCAAAGCGGCGCCGCGATTCGCTTTGCCACGTCCGATCCGATTCCCGTAGCGAACATAATCGGGATGAGCCCGAAGATGTTCATTCCGACTGCCATTAGGAGTGGTCTCACGCGGGCGACTGCCGTTTCGTGCGTCATCTGAACTAAATCCTGACGACTGCGAAGACGGCCTTCAGCCAGCCACTGCCGATAGCCCTCATCGAGATAGATCACCATGATCGATGCGGTCTCGGCCGCTACACCGAGCAGCGCGATCAGTCCGACCCAGACGGCGATCGAAGTGTTGTACCCGAGCGCATACATCAGCCAGATCGATCCCATCGCAGCGCACGGCACGGAGAACAGCACAAGCAGCGCCTGAATCCATCCACCGAAGTTCACGTAGAGGATCATCAGGATGATTCCGACCGTGAGCGGAATCACGATTTGCATTCGCGCTCGCGCGCGCTCCAGAAACTCGTACTGTCCGGTCCACTTGAGAAAGTAGCCGGGCTTGAGTTTCAATTCGCGCGCGACCACCCGCTTCGCGTTATCGACGTACCCGCCAATGTCTCTGCTGGTGGTATCGACGTAAACCCATCCGCTGAGCGAGCCGCCTTCGTCCTTGATCATCGGCGGGCCCATCGTCGCGACGATTCGCCCGAGCTGGCCCAGCCGGACGTGCGCGACGCGCTCGCCCGGTGACATCGCGCCATCAGGCCCGCCCTGCTTCATTTGATCTGCTGGCATACCTGGTTGATTCGCGCGCTGCCTGGGAATCGGCACCAGCACGCGGGCAAGCGCCTCGGGGCTGTCGCGCAACTCTCGCGGATAGCGGACGTTGATCCGGTATCGCTCGCGTCCCTCAACTGTTGTGTCGAGGTCGAGCCCGCCGATCGCCGTCTCAACCACATTCATCACATCCATCAGCCGCAGTCCGTAGCGGGCGATCGCGTCGCGATCAGGTATGAAGTCGACGTAAAAGCCGCCCATTTCACGCTCCGCGTATACGGACCGCGTACCCGGGACGCTGCGCAAAATGCTTTCGAGCGATTCACCGATTTTCGCGATTTCGCCGAGATCGGGGCCGAAGATCTTCACGCCGATGGGTGTGCGGATGCCCGTCGTCAGCATATCGACCCGCGCCTTGATTGGCATCGTCCAGGCGTTCTGGAGACCCGGCATCGTAACCGCATCGCTCATTTCGCCAGTCAGCCGATCCAGCGTCATTCCAGGCCGCCATTCGGATTTCGCCTTCAACGCTATCACCGTTTCGATCATCGAGAGCGGCGCGGGATCGGTAGGCGTCTCGGCACGGCCAGCCTTGCCAAACACGGATGCGACCTCGGGAAACTGTTTCAGCCGGCGGTCTTGTTCCTGAACCAGTTGCTTTGCCGCCTCGATTGAGATCCCGGGAACCGTGATAGGCATGTAAAGGAGCGTGCCTTCGTAAAGCGGCGGCATAAACTCTGAGCCGAGCCGCGAAAAAGGCACGATCGTGAGAACGAGCACCACGACGGTCCCGATCGCCAGCAGCCATCGATACTTAAGACAGACGCGCAGGACCGGCCGGTACACAGCCATACATGCGCGATTCACTGGATTCGACGCCTCGGGCCGAATCTTTCCTCGCACGAACAGAACCATGAGCGGCGGTACCAGCGTGACCGAAAGAATGGACGCAAAAAGCATCGCGAAGGTCTTCGTGAACGCGAGTGGCTTGAAGAGTCGCCCCTCCTGGGCCTCGAGTGTAAACACCGGCAGAAACGAGATTGCGATCACCAGCAACGATCCAAAGATCGCAGGTCCCAACTCCTTTGCGGCCTGGATCACGAGTTCCGATCGATCCGCATCGGGTCCCGCATGCTCCAGCTTCTTGTGAGCGTTTTCGATCAGCACCACGGCCGAATCGACCACGTCGCCGATCGCGATGATTATTCCCGCGAGCGACATGATGTTGGTCGTGAGGTGCATGTACGCCATCGGGATGAACGAGATGATGACCGCAATCGGCATCACGATCGCGGGCACCAACGCCGACCGCACGTGGAAGAGGAACAGGATGATCACCAGGCTGACGATGATCATCTCCTCCGCGAGGTTCTCGGTTAGCGTATTGACGGAGGCGCCGATCAGACCGGATCGGTCGTAGGTCGTGACTACGCGGACGCCAGACGGCATTGCGGATTGCATTTCCGCGAGCTTGGCCTTCACTCGCTCGATGACTGCCAGCGCGTTCTCGCCGAAGCGCATTACGACGATTCCGCCGACTGTCTCACCCTTGCCGTCGAGTTCCGCGAAGCCGCGCCGGATGTTCCCGCCGACCTGGATTCGCGCGATATCACCCAGCCTGACGGGAGTGCCGGCCGCGTTCGTCGCAACGACAATTTTCGCGATGTCATCGCGACTCTTGATGTATCCGCGGCCGCGAACGGCGTACTCATGTCCCGCGAGTTCGATCACGCGGCCGCCGACGTCGCCATTGGACATTCGCACTGCCTCTCCGATTTCGCTGATCGAGAGGTTGTAGGCCTGCAGACGGACCGGATCGAGTTCGATCTGGTACTCCTTCTCGTAGCCACCGATACTTGCCACCTCGGCAACTCCGGGAACCGACGATAGCCAATACCGAAGCTGCCAATCCTGGAAGCTGCGAAGCTGCTGGAGGTCGTGCTGGCCGGTGTCGTCCACCAGCGCATACTCGAAGATCCATCCGACGCCGGTGGCGTCGGGTCCGATCTGCGGTGAAACACCGGGCGGCAGCTTTCCTTGCAACTTCGCGAGGTATTCGATTACGCGGCTGCGCGCCCAGTAGATGTCGGTGCCGTCCTGAAAGACGATGTAGACGAAAGACATCCCGAACATGGTGAAGCCGCGGACGAGTTTGACCTTCGGCGCTGCGAGAAAGGCCGTGACGATCGGGTAGCTAATTTGATCCTCGACGAGGTCTGCACTGCGTCCCATCCATTCGGTGAATACGATCACCTGCGTGTCGGACAGGTCGGGCAGCGCATCGATCGGCGTGGTGCGAATTGCCCAGATCCCCCATGCGACAAAGAATCCAGTCGCGATGAAGACCATCGTCTTGTTGCGCGCGCAGATGTCGATGAGCCGTTCGATCATCGCTAGTGAGATCCGTGGCGCGCGCCACCGCCAGTCGCGCCACGCAGCCGGCTCTCGGAATCGAGCAGGAACTGCGCGCTGGTTACGATGCGTTCGCCATCGCTCAATCCGCTCAGGACTTCGTAGTAACCGCCGGCGCGCCTCCCAAGGCGAACCTCGCGCGGCTGGTAGCTTGTGTTCCCGACCTGCACGAAGACGATCTTCCGTTCCCCTGTGTCGATCACCGCGTCGTCGGGCAGCGCAAGAACGTCACCCAGCGGAGATTCGATGTCGACCGTCGCGTACATTCCAGGCTTCAGCCGGCCATCCGGATTAGGCACATCAAAGCGGATCTTTACGGTGCGAGTCGCCACGTCCATCGTGGGGCTCACATAGCTGACCGCGGAGGTAAGTTTGGTTCCGAGCGCTGAGGCCAGCGAAATTTCAGCTCGCTGGCCGACACGGACGAGACCGATTTCATCTTCATACACATCTGCCCACACCCAGACATTTTTCAGGTCGGCGACGGTGTAGAGTTCCATGTCGGGCGTAATGTACATGCCCTGGTAAACGGGCTTCATCGTGACGTAGCCGGCGATCGGCGAGTGCAGATCGATCGTCCGGCGAGGGGTGTCACTGCTCTCCAGCTCGCGGATTTGTGCGTCGGTGATATCCCACAAGCGCAACCGGTTCCGCGCCGAATCCACAAGCAGCTTTTTCTCGGCATCGCCAATTCCGGCGCCATCTTTGCCTTGGGCGCGGTTGGCCTCGAGCGCGAGCAGGTATTCGTGCTCAGTGGCGACCAGCTCGGGGCTGTAGATCGAGAGAATCGGCTGCCCGGCCCTGACATACTGTCCCGTAAAGTTCACAAACAATCGGTCAACCCAGCCGGAAATCTTAGTTTGTACTTTCCGCACCTGGCGTTCGTCCGCAACCACCACGCCGACGGTGCGAATTTTCGCCGCAAGCTGCCGGCGCTCGATTACCGCCGTGCGAACTCCGATCGCCTGTCGCCGCTCGTACGGTAGTTCGACCTCCGCCATCCCGGGAACTTGCCCTTGCACTGTCCGCTGAACCTGCGCCTGGACGTGCGCGTGAGGATCGTCGCCGGGCGCGTCCCCCCGGGTGCATCCCGCCACCACAAGCGCCAAGGCGAGCGAGATCGTGATGGCGCGGTTCACGGAGACGCTCCCTGATCGAGTTCGGGCGGCGGTTCTCCAACCAGCGGGCCGATTTCTGCCACTGCCCGGCGATACTGTCCGATTTGCTCCGTGTAGCGCATTCGATACTCAAACAACGCGTTGAACGCATTGAGCGTTGTGAGGAAATCGACTTTTCCTACTGAGTATGAGGCGCGCGCGGACTTGAGCGTGAGCGAAGCCTCGGGGATCAGGTTCTCGCTGTAGAGGTTGATAAGTCGCATCGATGTTTCCGCCATCGCGTGGGCTTGGCGTAGGCGACTCTCCAGCGTCACGCGACTGTTCTGGCGGGCGTGCTCCGCGGCACGCCTGTTGTATTCCGCCTCGGCAATGGCCGGTCGCTGCTTGCGCCAGAAGTAGAGCGGCACCGTGACGCGCAGCCCCACCTCCCATTCCGCGTACAGGCCGTTCTTGTCCGCGTAAGCTCCCATAGCAGTGAAGTCGGGAAGGTATCCTCGTTTCGCCAGAAGCAACGCGTCAGAGGTCTTCAGCACGTCTTCTTCGGCAGCGCGAAGTTCAGGCGCCTGAGCCTCAAGTCGGCGGGTCAAACTATCGAGCGGCTCAAGAATCGAAACCTTATCGATCCATGCGGATTTCGCAAGCACCTCGGTCGCCTGTCGATTCAACAGTGCGTCTATCTCTGCCTCAGCGGTGGTTCGCTGGAGTGCGAGCATCGCGATCCTCTCGCGGAGCGCGTCCCGTTCCAGCGTTGCCCGCAAGATATCCTGCTGCACGGCAGTTCCCACGCTGTAAGCTTGTGCCGTCTGTTTGATCACCGTGTCGAGCACATCGGCGCTTTCGTCAAGGATTGCGGTCGAGCGATCTGCCACGCTCAGGTCAGTGTATGCCAATACCACTCTGGCCAGGACGGAGAGTATCATCGAATCGCGCATCGCGCGCTCCCGTTCGGCTTCGCGACTCGCGATGCTCTCCTTGAGCCCCAGTTTTCCCGGGAAGGGGACTTCCTGCTCGGCGGAAAATTCGAGGTATGAAAAATCCGAGGAGCCGAAGGTGATTCGCCCGAACTGCTCGTTGTGGTAACGCACGCCTACAGACGGATCGGGCAGCGTGCCTTCCTGCGACGGCCGCTGGCGCATCGCCTGGTATTTTTCGTCCACAGCGCGGATTTCCGGATTGTCCGCGCGCGCCGCCCTTAATAGATAACCGAGCGTTAAAGGCCCCGGTGGCGGTGTCTCACCGGCGGCCGCGATTGCCGGCGCGCACAGTATCGCCAAGAAGATAATGGCGATGGTAAAGCATGCCGACCCCCGATATTGGCGCGGGAGCGACCTATAGGCCGAATATTCTTTGAGCATCGCCCGAGTCTGCACCATGGCGCCTGCCAGCTCAAAGAACACCTGGAGGTCGCTGAAAGGGACACGCATAGCTGGCGAATCGCTAAACATGTGGTCAGCCGCGCGGCCCGCTGGGTCTATCCTCGCGTGCGCGGGGGAACCATGATCCGTGTCTCGACGCCGCGCCGTTTCACCTTGATCGGCAGGAGCCTTGAGAGATGAAGGACGCTGGCAATCGGCACTTCGGGATGGCTGATTGAGGCGACGGGGAGTCTGATGGAAACCCGGATGCCCTACTCGAGGAGTTCCACCCGCTCGACCAGATCGGCCATGCACGCTTCCACGTCGATCGAGGCCATTAG
This sequence comes from Candidatus Binatus sp., assembly GCF_030646925.1. Classification (NCBI taxonomy): domain Bacteria; phylum Candidatus Binatota; class Binatia (SeqCode); order Binatales (SeqCode); family Binataceae (SeqCode); genus Binatus (SeqCode); species Binatus sp. (SeqCode). Next base: position 14,712 of record NZ_JAUSKL010000087.1, read on the forward strand.
GCGGCGGCCGTAATCCGCCGCTGCCTCAAGCATCGCCCGCACGTCCGGAGAATCGATTTCGGACTGCTCCAGCGCCTCGAGCAGACCGGGACGGTCGTCCAGAATGGCTCGTGCGGCGATCGCCACCGCCCGCTCGATCTCAGTGGCCGACAATCGCCAGCCGCGTTGCGCATCGTTGGCAGAGGCTGTAATCAAGCCTCGCGATACGTAATAACGGTATCTCCGCGCGCCCTTTGCGGTGCATTGCGCGTAGAGCGGCTCACCGCTTTGATCGAATAGCAGGCCGCGCAACTGGTGCTGAGCCTTTTCCCACAGCTCGCGCTCGAGGATTGCCTCGTGCAGTCCCAGATGACGTTCCCGCTTGTGGCGAATCTCGCCGATGTAGATCGGGTTGGCGAGCAGCTCATAAAGGGCGCCGCGCGAGAACGATCGACCGCCGGATTTATTGCCCTTCATCGAGACTCGAAGTTTCGAGCTGACGCCGCGGCGATCCAGATCCTGCTTAAGCAGCCTCACGCTGCCGAGTTCCAGGTACCATTCATAAATCTGCTTCACGGTCGCCGCTTCCGCCCGATTGATCACGAGGTGGCGATCGCGAACGTCATAGCCGAGCGGTACGGTGCCTCCCATCCAGAAGTCCCTTGCGCCCGGAGGCGGCGATCTTGTCCCGAATTCGCTCCCCCGTCACTTCCCGCTCGAACTGCGCGAAGGAGAGCAGCACATTCAGCGTGAGCCGACCCATCGACGTGGTGGTGTTGAACTGCTGGGTGACGGACACAAACGAGACGCCCTGGGCGTCGAACACCTCGACCATCTTCGCGAAGTCTGCCAGCGACCGTGGTCGGGACCGCTGTTCTTTGGCTTGAAGGGCACCAGCGCAAGCCGGTCTCATGCGCTTAAAAAGATCGGATTAAGCGCAACCGCAGATGCGCTCGGGTCGCGCGCAGTTCATCTGCTAATATCGTGAAGCGAACGTCGCTTAACGTCGCGTGTCTGCGGACTTGACGCGCCGGGCGGGAATTTGTCCGCCGACTCAGATGAACGGATCAATCAACGATTTTGCGCCACGCCCGCGCGGACCCCGCCGACCAACGAGGCAAGTTTGAATCTGGTATTCCTGCGGGCCATGAAGGGCCCGGCCGCATCGTTCGCGCGAGATGCCGAGGAACCGATCCGTGCGGAACTGTTCAGTATCGAGCGTCTCGAAGAGCACGGCGAGACGCTGGCAGTTGCCCAGCGCGTTACGGACCGCCCCGGCGCAGGACGCCCGATGGCGTCGAGGGTACGCGCCAATGCACGGGTGCTGCTCGAAGTGTATCGCGGCACCGCCGCCGCGATTCGTGAGGAACGCGCTATCACTCCTGCGGCCGAATGGCTGGTGGACAACTTTCACGTCGTAGAGCAGCAGATTCGCGAAATTCGCGACGACCTTCCGCGCGGCTTCTATCGCCAACTGCCCAAGCTTGCGGACGGTCCGCTGGAGGGCTATCCGCGCGTGTTCGGCATCGCGTGGGCCTTCGTCGCGCACACCGACAGCCATTTCGATCCGCAGACGCTCAGCCGGTTCGTGCAAGCCTACCAGCGAGTTCAACCGCTGACGATCGGTGAGCTATGGGCGGTCGCGATTACGCTCAGGATCGTGCTGGTGGAAAACCTCCGGCGTTTGGCCGCGCGCATCGCCGCCGAACGGACGGCGCGCCAGCAAGCCGACGCGCTGGCCGATCGATTGCTCGGAGACGGCGGCCGCGAGCCCGAGCCCGCCGCAACCGCCCTCAGGGCGTTGGCACGATCGCCGCTGTCGGCGGCCTTCGCGGTGCAGTTGGTGCAACGCTTGCGCGATCAGGATCCCAAGGTGACGCCAGCGCTGCGCTGGCTCGATCAAAGGCTGCGGGAGCAGGGAACCACGGCTGACGAAATAGTCCGCACCGTGCATCACGGGCAGGGCGCGACCAACGTCACCGTGCGCAATGTGATCACCAGCATGCGCCTGATGTCGGCCGTCGATTGGGCGGAATTCTTCGAGAGCGTGAGCGTGGTCGATGCGGTGCTGCGGGCCGACAGCGACTTCGCCGCGATGGATTTCCCGACCCGGGATCGTTACCGGCATGCGATCGAGGAACTCGCGCGCGGTTCGGGGCATACCGAGATCGAGGTCGCTGAGCACGCGATCGCGGCGGCCAAACGCGCAGCGCCGGAAGGCCCCAATCGCGATGCGGCGACCGCTCGCCGCGAGCATGACCCCGGCTATTACTTGATCTCGCGCGGGCTTCATGCGGTTGAGAAAGAACTCGGATTTCGAGCCCCGATTCGCGATTGGATAGAGCGCGCCAACGCGGCGGCGGGAATCAAAGGCTATCTCGGAACGATCGCGGTCGTCAGCGCTCTTATCCTCGCGACGGCGCTATTCGCTATCGCCGAGGCTCACGTCCCCGAATGGACGCTGTTCATCCTCGCGATCGTCGGAGTAATCCCGGCAATGGACACTGCGGTGACGATCGTCAATCGCGCCGTCACGATTTGTATCGGCCCAGCATCGATTCCCGCGCTCGAGCTTCATGATGGAGTGCCGTCGAGCCTGCGCACGATGGTCGTGATGCCCACCTTGCTGACCACACCGGCGGAACTCGAAGAGCAGGTCGAGCGTCTGGAGGTTCATTATCTCGCGAGTCCCGACGGCGAGCTGCGCTTTGCGCTGCTCTCGGACTGGTGCGACTGCGCGACTGAGAGTGCAGCCGGTGACGACGAGCTGCTCGGCGCAGCCGCGGGCGGGATAGCTCGTTTGAACCTGCGTCACGGACCCGCCCCGGACGGCGAGCGATTTATCCTGCTCCATCGGCGCAGAGTCTGGGACGAAGCAGAAGGAAAGTGGATGGGATGGGAACGCAAGCGCGGGAAATTGCATGAGCTGAACCGATTGCTTCGCGGTGCGACCGATACCAACTTCATCGGCGTGGATGGCCGTCCGCCGCTCGTGCCGGCCGGTGTCCGCTACGTGATCACCCTCGACGCCGACACCCGGCTGCCGCGCGGCGCAGCCAAGCGGCTGGTCGGCAAGATGGCTCATCCGCTCAACGCTCCGCGCTTCGACCCGCAATGCGGCCGCGTGGTCGAAGGGTACGGGGTGCTCCAGCCGCGAGTCACGCCGTCGCTGCCGACCGGGCGCGAGGGGTCAGTTTTCCAGCGCGTATTTTCGAGCGCGAGCGGCATCGACCCGTACGCGTTCGCGGTTTCCGACGTGTACCAGGATCTACTCGGCGAAGGCTCCTACAGTGGCAAGGGAATTTATGACGTCGACGTCTTTGAGGCGGCGCTCCGAGGGCGCGTTCCCGACAACACGCTGCTGAGCCACGATCTCTTCGAGGGCACCTTTGCACGCTCGGGATTGGCCTCCGACGTCGAGGTGGTGGAGGAATTTCCGTCCCGTTACGACGTTGCCGCAGCAAGGCAGCATCGATGGGCGCGCGGCGACTGGCAACTGCTGCCGTGGATTTTGGGGCGCGGTCACGCCGTCGGCGAGGATCGCCGCCGCATGGGCGGTGACGGTACTAGCTCAGCGATTCCCGCCCTCGGGCGCTGGAAGATGATCGACAACCTGCGCCGGACGTTATCTGCGCCGACCGCATTCATCGCGTTGATCGTGGGATGGATGCTGCCTTTTTCCGCCGCCCTGATTTGGACCGGATTCGTCATCGCAACGATCGCGACCGCGCCGATGCTCCCGTTCATCACCGGAATCGTGCCGCGCCGCCTCGGGATCTCCAAGCGCAGCCACGTGCTAGCGGTCGGCGCCGATCTCGCCAGTGGATTGGCGCAGATCGCGATGCTGCTTACCCTGCTCGCGCATCAGGCATGGCTGATGACGGACGCGATTGCGCGGACCCTCAATCGGCTGTTGGTAAGTCATCGACGATTGCTCGAATGGGTGACCGGGGCGCAGGCAAAGTTGACGACCCGTCTCGATCTCCGCGGATTTTACCAGAGGATGGCCGGCGGCGTCGCGCTGGGGGCCGCGGCCGCGATTTTTGTAGCGTTTGAACACCATCGCGCCGGGTTGCTCGCGGTTCCATTCGTGCTCCTGTGGCTATTGGCGCCGGTGATCGCGCGCTGGGCCAGTCTTCCGCCGCCGATCGGCGGCGCCAAGCCGGTCTCGATTGCCGATGCGCGAGCACTCCGGCTAACCGCACGCCGCACCTGGCGTTTCTTCGAGAAGTTTGTGACTGCGGAAGACAACCTGCTGCCGCCCGACAACTTTCAGGAAGTTCCGATTCCGGTTGTGGCCCATCGGACCTCGCCCACCAATCTCGGACTCTATCTTCTGTCGGTGATTGCGGCTCACGATTTCGGCTGGGCTGGTACGCACGAAACCATTGAGCGACTGGATGCAACGCTCGCAACGATGAATCGGCTCGAGCTTTTTCGCGGCCACTTCTACAATTGGTACGGAACCAGCGATCTGCGGCCGCTGGAACCCAGATACGTTTCCTCGGTGGACAGCGGAAATCTCGCGGGACATCTGATCGCGCTCGGTAACGCCTGCCGCGAGATGATTACCCGTCCGGTGCTGGCCCCGCAGCGGACCGCGGGAATCGAAGACCTGGTTGCGCTCACCCGTGAATCGCTCGGCATGCTCACCGCCGACCGCCGAACTCATATCGTCACGCCGAAGCAATTGGAGGAGGCGCTCGACAGCCTTTGCGCAGCGCTTCGATCGGAACCGCTAACTCCCGTGGCTGCTGCCGCGCAGATGGCGGAACTCTTGTCGCAGGCCGACTCCGTCAGCGACATCGCGCGAGCGCTAACCCAGGATCGCGCCGATTCGGAGAGTACCGAGCTCCTGGCCTGGGCGGAGTCGCTGCGCGGATGCATCTGGAGTCACCAGCGTGAGATCGAACTGCTGATACCCTGGGCGACTCTCGTCGCGCGCGACGGCGATGCTGCGTTCCGCGCGAAGGATTCGGGACCAATCTGCGCGGACGATGGGCTCGGAATTCTATTCGACTCGGTGCCGACCCTGGCTACGCTGGCGGATCGGTGCGACCAGGCGACCGGCATACTGATGCATCGCAAGACGGAACTCGCGGCCACCCCGGGCGCGTCCGGAGGCTCGGTCGTACGAATCGACGCGATGCTCACGGCGCTTAAGAGTTCCGCGCACGCAGCAATATCGCTCGAACGGCGTTTGACCGAGATCGGCGCAACGGCGGGCAGGATGTTCGACGCGATGAAGTTCGACTTTCTTTTCGACCCCGCGCGCCAGTTACTTTCGATTGGATATCGCGTCACCGACGGCATTCTGGACCCGAACTGTTACGACTTGCTCGCATCGGAAGCGCGGCTTGCGAGTTTTGTCGCAATCGCGAAGGGCGACGTGCCGGTCCGTCACTGGTTCCGGCTGGGGCGCGGCCTGACTCCAGTGGTTCGAGGTTCTGCGCTGATTTCATGGTCGGGATCGATGTTCGAGTACCTGATGCCGTCGCTGGTGATGCGCGCTCCGCTCGGGAGCCTGCTCGAACAGACCAACCGGTTAGTGGTTCGCCGGCAGATTAAATATGGCGCGGAGCTTGGAATGCCGTGGGGCGTTTCGGAATCCGCATTCAACGCGCGCGATCTCGAACTCACCTATCAGTACTCGAACTTCGGGGTGCCCGGGCTCGGGCTTAAGCGGGGCCTAAGTGAGAACGCGGTGATTGCTCCCTACGCGACGGCATTGGCGGCGATGGTCGATGCGGAAGCGGCAGTGCTGAATTTCGCTCGGCTATTGCTGGCCGGCGGTCTCGGCCGCTTCGGCTGGTATGAAGCGCTCGACTACACGCCCTCGCGGGTGCCGGAAGGTGAGACGGTCGCGATCGTGCGCGCCTATATGGCGCATCATCAGGGCATGACCCTGGTCGCGATCGCTGATGCGCTGCTCGATGGCGCGATGCGCGCGCGCTTTCACTCCGAGCCGATTATTCAAGCAACCGAGCTGTTGCTCCAGGAACGGACGCCGCGCGACGTCGCGGTTGCTCGCCCGCGTGCCGAAGAGGTCAAAGCCGAAGGCAACGTTCGCGAGATCACGGTGCCGACGATTCGCCGCTTCCATTCGCCGCACGACCTGATCCCGCGCACCCATCTGCTGTCTAACGGCAATTACACGGTGATGATCACCGCGGCCGGCTCGGGGTTCAGCCGATGGCGGGAGATGGCGGTGACGCGCTGGCGCGAAGACGTTACCTGCGATTCGTGGGGTTCGTACATTTTCCTGCGCGACGTGGGCAGCGGCAAAGTTTGGTCGGCGGGTTACCAGCCGAGCGGCGTCGAGGCGGACAGCTACGAAGTCGAGTTCTCCGAGGATCGGGCGGAAATCGTGCGCCGCGACGGCGCCCTGACCACCACGCTCGAAGTAGCGGTCTCGGCGGAGGATGACGCGGAGGTTCGGCGCGTATCGATCTCGAATCTCGGCAACCGGGTTCGCGAGATCGAGCTGACCTCGTACGCGGAAGTGGTACTGGCGCCCGACGCGGCCGACGCCGCGCATCCGGCCTTCTCCAAGATGTTCGTGCAGACCGAGTTTGACGCCGACATCGGCGCGTTGCTGGCGACCCGGCGGCTGCGCTCGCCCACCGACGCACCGATCTGGGCGGCACATCTGGCGGTGGTGGAAGGCGAGTCAATCGGCGAGGTCCAATTCGAAACCGACCGCGCGCGCTTCCTTGGCCGCGGTCGCGACGCTCATATGGCGATTTCGGCAACCGACGGACGGCCGCTTTCCGATACGGTCGGCACAGTACTCGATCCGATCTTCAGTCTTCGCCGCCGAGTTCGAATACCGGCGGGCGCCACGGCGCGGGTGGCCTTCTGGACGATGGTCGCGCCGACCCGTGCGGAAGTGCTCGACCAGGCTGACAAACATCACGATTCCAACGCGTTCGAGCGCGTGTTGACGCTCGCGTGGACGCAGGCGCAAGTGCAGTTGCATCACCTGAGAGTGGGTGCCGATGAGGCGCATCTATTTCAGCGTCTGGCAAATCGCGTGCTCTATTCGGATCCGACCCTGCGCCCTTCGCCCGACGTGCTGAAGCGAGGTGAGGGCGGCCCATCGAAGCTGTGGGGGAGTGGAATCTCGGGCGATCTGCCAATCGTGCTGGTGCGCATCGATGAAGCCGAAGATTTGGAGATCGTCCGCGAGCTGGTGCGCGCCCACGAATATTGGCGGATGAAACGGCTCGCCGTTGATCTAGTGATTCTGAACGAGCGCCCGCCGTCCTACGATCAGGATCTGCAAGCCGCGCTGGAGGCGTTGGTCCGGACCAACCTGGCGCGCCCGAAATTCGACGGTGAAGGCACGCGCGGGAGCGTGTTTGTCTTGCGCTCCGAGTTGGTTTCGGTCGAGGTGCGAAGCCTGCTTCAGAGCGTCGCAAGAGCGGTGCTGCTAAGCCGGCGCGGGACGCTCTCCGAGCAGGTCAAACGCCTCGAGATGTTCGAGCCGGCTGCCGCCCCGCCGCCGCGGCGGGCACCGATGAACGGCCAGATCCAGAGCGCACCCGCGCGCCGCGAGATCGAGTTCTTCAATGGGCTCGGCGGATTCGCAAAAGACGGTAGCGAATATGTCACGACTCTCGGCGAGGGTCAGTGGACGCCGGCGCCGTGGATCAATGTGATCGCCAATTCCTCGTTCGGCTTCCAGGTCTCGGTCGAAGGCGCGGGTTACACCTGGTCGGTCAACAGCCGCGAGAATCAGATCACACAGTGGTCCAACGACCCGGTCGGCGACCGCCCAAGTGAGGTGATTTACGTCCGCGATGAGGATAGTGACGAGCTGTGGGGCCCGAGCGCGCTGCCGATTCGCGAGGATGGCGCGCCGTACGTGGTTCGCCACGGTCAGGGCTACAGCGTTTTCGAGCACAGCTCGCACGGGGTCTCACTTGAGCTGCAGCAATATGTGCCGCTCGACGACTCGATCAAGATTTCGCGCCTCAAGATTCGCAACCTCTCCACCCGAGTCCGGCATCTCTCGGTCACGGCTTATGCGGAGTGGGTGCTTGGCACTGCGCGCGGCGCCTCGGCGCCATTCGTGGTAACCGAGCTCGACGCCGAGACTCGCGCGATGTTCGCACGCAATCCATTCAGCAATGAATATGGAAGCAGGGTGGCATTCGCGGACTTGAACGGCCGTCAACTGTCATGGACCGCCGACCGCACGGAGTTTCTAGGGCGCAACGGCACACTCGACAATCCGGCCGCACTCGCGGACGGGAGGCCGCTCTCGAACCGCGTCGGCGCCGCGCTCGATCCATGTTGCGCGATGCAAACTCCCTTGCATCTCAGGCCGAATGGCGAAGCCGAAATCGTTTTCTTTCTCGGCGAGGCGGCGACCAGGGCCGACGCAGTTTCCTTGATAGCAAAGTACCGAAGCATCGATCTCGACGCAGTGCTGGCCGACGTCACGCGGCGCTGGAACGACGTGCTTGGCGCCGTCCAGGTGAAAACACCCGATCGCTCCATGGACATCATGCTCAACCGATGGCTGCTCTATCAGACCCTCGCCTGCCGCGTATGGGCGCGATCTGCGTTCTACCAGGCGAGCGGAGCTTTCGGCTTTCGCGATCAGCTCCAGGACGTCATGGCCTTGACCGTGGCGCAGCCGGCGCTCGCGCGGGAGCATCTGATCCGCGCCGCCGCGCGCCAGTTCGCAGACGGAGATGTGCAGCACTGGTGGCTTCCGCCGCTTGGTCAGGGGGTTCGCACGCGGGTCTCCGACGATCGCATATGGCTGCCGTTCGCGGCGGCGCATTACGTCGAGGTCACCGGCGATCTCGCGATCCTGGATGAGACGGCGGCGTTTCTCGATGGCCCCGCTCTGCGCGATGACCAGCAGGAATCGTACTTTCAGCCGATGGTCTCCGAGCAACGCGCAACGCTGTTCGAGCATTGCGCTCGCGCGCTCGATTTGAGTCTCTCGGTCGGCGCCCACGGGCTGCCGCTGATGGGTTCCGGAGACTGGAACGATGGCATGAACCGGGTCGGTGAGAAGGGCAAGGGCGAAAGCGTCTGGCTCGGATGGTTCCTTTATACCACGCTCCTGACGTTCGCTGCGTTCGCGGAACGTCGCGGCGAGGAAGTGCGCACCGCGGCCTGGCGGAACCACGCAGCCGAACTTCGCGACTCGCTTAAGCGCTCAGGATGGGACGGCAATTGGTATCGGCGCGGATACTTCGATGACGGAACGCCGCTCGGTTCGGCCGGAAGCATCGAATGCCGAATCGATTCGATCGCGCAGTCGTGGGGAGTAATTTCCGGCGGCGCGGATCCCGCTCATGGGGCCGCCGCGATGGCGGCTGTCGACGAATACCTGGTGCGCAAAGAGGACGGCCTGGTACTGCTTTTCACTCCGCCATTCGACAAGACTCCGCTCGACCCCGGATACATCAAGGGGTATCCGCCCGGGATCCGCGAGAATGGCGGTCAATATACACATGGCGCAATCTGGTCAGTGATAGCGTTTGCAATGCTCGGTGACGGCGATCAGGCCGGCGAACTGTTCTCGATTTTGAATCCAATCAATCACGCAAACACGCGCGCCGGTATGCAGCGCTATAAAGTCGAGCCCTACGTAGCCTCCGCCGACGTGTACTCGATGCCACCGCATGTCGGGCGTGGCGGATGGACCTGGTACACCGGCTCGGCCGGCTGGATGTATCGAGCGGGCCTCGAGTGGATACTCGGATTTCGTCTGCGGGACAAAGCGCTAGTCATCGAGCCGTGCATACCGAAGGCCTGGAAGGGTTTCGAGATGAGTTTCAAGTACCACTCCGCGCGCTACGATATCGCCGTCGAGAATCCACGTGGCGTAAGCCGCGGAGTCACCCGGGCGGAACTCGACGGCGAGTTGCTGACGGCGGGCATGGCGCGGATCGATCTTTGCGACGACGCCGTCATCCATCGCGTCCGCATCGTCCTTGGCTGATGGCGCTGAGGCTACCCGACGATAGGATCGGTATGGAGATCAAGTTCATTAGTATGTGGTTTCTCCCGAGCACCGCATCAACCTCGAATTCTGAAACGGCCTCCGGTGGCATTGTGGCTTACTCGCTCGCTTTTGGGAGGGTGTATCGCTCATCTCGAGTGGACGGGTCGAAGCTGGCTCAGGCGAAAAAACTGGCGTGATCTTTCGACCACGCCAGTCCGGTTAGCAGGCAGTTTTGCCTAGCTGATTAGAACGATGCCGCGCGGAACATCGCGTCGGTGGTGAAGAACGAACGATCCACCGCGCCCATGTTGATGTACCAGCACTCTTTCTCAGGCGTTTCGATGCCGGGCAGATAGCACATCGTGGCAAGCCCGCTCTGCACGTCGGTCGAAACCGCACCGACGACGAACGAACGCTTGAACGGATAGATCGCCACGCGTGCATCGGGCACCGGGCGATCGCGGGTCGCGAGCCAGTAGATGTGCGCACGGAACAAATTGCCCTTGCGATCATAGGTATCGATATACGGCTCGAACCACATTTCGCTGTCCATGTAGATCAGGGTCCGTGAGTCGAGCGCGTCGATTCGGCTGCGATCCGGCTTGGCCTCGACCACATACATATGGCGCATTTCCCAAGCTTCGGGGCAGGCGCTGGCGCCGCCGTCAGTCGGACAGCGGAGTTCTGGCGAATGCTCGGCATGAACGGTCGCGAGCATGTTCTTCTCGCCAAGGAACTTGTAGAAATACTGCTCAGTCTTGGGATTGAAGCCTGAGTAGTGATCCGGATCCCACGCGTGCGCGGAGGTTCCGCTCGCGGTCGATGAACTCATGATCGACTCGTTGATTCGGCGGATTCGCCGCGAGCCGGCATTGAGGCTCCAGATATCGTCCGAACGCTTCGGATCGGAGTAACGCCAGCGGATGAAACCGGTGCCACGAATTTCTTGCGGAGCGAGCACGGGATAGAGGGCAAATAGCCAGTTGCGACCGCTGTTCTTGAAATCCGGATCGGTCGGGAGCGGTTCGACTTCGGTGCGTCCGACCAGGTTATAGCCAGCATAGTGGCCGATCTGGAAGTACTCGACCTGTCCAGTCTGCGGACCTTTCTTCTGATATTCGGAGTCGCAGTCATAGAAGCGAAGGTCGTAGTCGTCGGTCAAGAGCGGACGGAACGCGTTGTTCCAGATGATCTTGACGGCGACGTCCTGATCGTTCGCGTCAATCAGCGGGAAAGGCTGGCCGGCGACATATCCGACGATCGACTTTTTATCTTGCGAAAGCCGGACCTGCGCAGAGTACTTTTCGGTCGCATCCTTATAAGGAGGTGGCCAATCCACGCGTTGAGACGGGACGATCTTCATCGTCATCCCGCGCTCGACTTTGTAATAAACGCCCGGGCTGACCAGATCCTTAACCTTGAGGGCATTTTCGGGCGTAATAAAGTTGCCCGGTTTCACCTGCGCAAAACTTGTCGCCGGCCAAAATGAAGCCAACAGCGCCAAGGCTGCGACAGCCGCAGTGGCAGAGACTCGCAACAAATTTCTCATAAAAAACGCGGCCTCCTATTAGTTTTACTGCATTCGTCACTCTGACGAACTAATTTGATCATTAGATCAGACAGGCATCGGAGTCAATTAACTTTATGGATTTGTCGACTGCCCTGCCTGGCGGATGAAGCAGTCTGATGCGAACGCGCTCAAGCGTCGTTCGAGCATCGATTCTCGAGCGGAATCATAACCAGGTCGCCGTCACGCTTAGGGTGCCGGGCGACGGCCGAAGCAGAGTCGTTAGGGAAGATAAACAGTTCGCCCGGCTTGAGTTGCGAACACCGGGTCGGTCTGGGTGCAGGCCCCATCATTTGCACGCAAGCGGGACCCGAGAAAATCACCTTCCGGGGGATGCCGCGCTCAAGCCGGGCGCTCTACCATCCGCGCAGGTCGATCGGCCAGGTTTCGAGGATCTCGTCGGCGCGGACCAGATGGATCCGCTCGTGATAGGCGATCGTCGGATCGATGTGCGCCGGCATCACCCGAATGCGATCCCCTACCTTCACCGGTGAAGCCGGCCTGAAAGTGATGTGCTCGTCGGATACAAACCATACCTGATGACCGCCCTCGATCGACGGGTTGCCGTGATCCATTCCCATCGCCTTCAACCCGGAGTCTCCAACCGCGTGCGACGATGACACCGAGATGACGGTCGCCAGCACGGTGAGTCCCTGACGAAACGGCAGACCTAGCTTGGCGTAAGCGGTATCCATCAGTACGTAGGACCCAGCCTGGATTTCGGTCGCCCAGGTGTTGATGTCGTAGGTGCCGGTGCCGCCCGCCGATACTAGGTCGCCGCCGACGGCCCGATGCGCTTGCAGTAGCAGTTCCATTGCTTGAGCGGTCAGCTTCTCACGACTGGCACGGTCTTCAAGGCCTACGACGTGTCCTTCGTAGCCCATCACACCACGTACGATGAGACCCTTGCTGCGCGCGAGATCGGCGAGTCGCGCCGCATCGTCGGGAGCACAACCGCATCGCGGCAGCCCCACGTTCACGTCGATCAGAACTTCTCTTAGCCCGGCCTCAGCAGCGGCGAGAATAGTGGACGCGGAATCGACAGCAACGGTGACGCGCGCGTTGACGGAAGCCAGGCGGCGCGCATCGAGCACTTCGTTGGCGAGCAATAGATCGTCGCCGAGTCCGGCCGCGGCCATTCCTTCGACCTCGCGGATCGTTGCGCAAGTGAAGCTATGATGACCGGCTCGAGCCTGCATTTTGGCGAGTGCGGTGCATTTGTGGGCTTTGACATGCGGGCGGAGCCGCGGACCCGGCAGAGCTGCGGCCATCGTCGCGAGGTTATATTCAAGCGCGTCGGCATCGGCGAGCAGCGCCGGAGTGCGTAGGTCGTGGAGTTTCATCTGATTCGACTCGAGGTGCGGCAAATTGAAAAATCAGGGCTACTTTATACACCACGGGCGGCGAGTTTCGACCTGCACGGAAGCAGAGACGTCGCCACGCACGATGGAAATCGCCTCAAAGAGGAATGGGCCTCGCGCGCTCGCGCAGCGACGGAACAGAGTTGACCCGCTCCGAATAAAGTTCTCCGACCGGTCGAAGGCTGCACGAAAACCCGCAAGCACTCGGGCTATTTCCGGCAAAAAGGGGTCGTGGAAGTTCAAGTCTGGCTCTTCCCGCAACCGAGTCCTCGATCTTGAGCATTCTCCGCGGGGTGCGCGCAATTGGTTTCCATGCGGCGCCAAAAGCCTGCTGGACGATCGCGACATCGCTGGAATACATGGTTTTCTCACACGAACAGGAGAAAATGATCCAACGGTTCCATACTAACCTTGAACGCTTCATGAGGTCATGACGAGTTTCCATGTGGCCGTCGGACATGGCGTCCCTGACGCGACCGTGGTCGCGCGCAGGGGCCGATTCCGCCCCAGCGATGGATTGCGTTTGGCGCGGTGCGGTGTGAAGAGTTGTGGCGCGGATAAGGAGGCGCAGACTTGGATGGCACAAACATCGAAGCACATGCTGGAGGGCTACCGCGTACTCGATTTTACGCAGGTGCTGGCCGGACCGACGACGACGCGATACATGGCCGAGATGGGCGCCGAGGTAATCAAGGTCGAATTCGCGCCGAACGGGGATATAGCGCGCGGCGTGCCATATATTCGCGACGGACGGAGCGCATACTACGTGCAGCAGAACCGGGGCAAGAAAGGTTTGTGCCTCGACCTTAAGAATCCGGCGGCGGCGGCGATTATCCGGGAACTGATCCCGAAGGTTGATGTGCTGGTAGAGAACTACGCGCCCGGGGTGATCGGGCGGCTGGGATTCGGCTACGAGGCGGTAAGGGCGCTCAATCCGAAGGTCATCATGTGCTCGATTTCGACGTTCGGGCAGGGCGGGCCGCTGGCGAACCGTCCCGGCTATGATTTTATCGGGTGCGCGTATTCAGGCGTGCTCAGCATGATCGGCGAACGGGACGGCGCACCGTCGCTGCCGGGGGTGGGACTGGGCGATATTACGACGGGGGTGCATGCGCTGTCTGCGATCACGGCGGCGCTGCTCCATCGCGAGCGCACGGGCGAGGGGCAGTACGTCGAGACGTCGCTGCTGGATTGTTACTTCAGCTACAACGACATGCCGGTGCATGCGGCGAGTTTAAGCGGGGGCGCCATTTCGCCGCGGCGCAACGGCGCGCACCATTTCGCGATGGCGCCACTGGGCGTGTTCAACGGCAAGCGGCATCCGATTCTGATCATGGCGGCCACCGAACATCAATTCGTGTATCTCTGCCGCGCGATGGGGCGGCCGGAGATGCCGAGCGATCCGCGCTATTGCAACAACACTCAGCGGATGGCGAATGTCGAGGAGTTGAAGCGGCTGATCCAGGACTGGTTCGACGCGATGCCGAGCGATGATGAAGTGTACCGGCTGTTCAACGAGCATCGGGTGCCGTACGCGCAGGTGCTGTCGATTGAAGAGGCGATGGCGCATCCGCATCTGCGCGAGCGCGAGGTGGTGCGGACGGTGAACGATCGATATTTAGGGGAGTTCGAGGTACCGGGATTTCCGCTGCGGTTTTCGAGCTACGAACGGCATCGGGAGATGGAAGCGCCGACCCTGGGGGAGCATAACGAGGCGGTGCTGCGCGAGTATTTGGGATATTCGCCTGAACGGATCGCGGCGCTGGAGCGCGAGGGCGTGTTGCATCGCGGCGAGCGATGACGAATCGAGGCAACGACATGGCGCGGATCGAAGAAACCTTTCACAAACTCAAGTATCCGGGCGCGGTTGACGCCGACGGCCATATCGTCGAGGACGTCGGCCTGTGGGACCGCCACCTCGAGGCAAAGTACAAAGCCAACGGGATCCGCCTCAAGACCGATAGCGGCGGCGTCGAGTATATCGAGCTCAACGGCAAGCCATCGAAAATCTTACGCGGTCCGATGTTGGGCATGTTCGCCGCGATGGGCCAGATCGATCGCAAGCGCTCGATGACGCGCGTGCCCAAGTTTGGCGAGGACGTGCCGCTGGGCGCGATGGACGCTAGGGAGCGCCTCGCACGCCTCGACGCGGAAGGCCTCGACGCCGCCTTCATCTACCCGACGCTCAGCCTGATGTACGAGAGCGAGATGACCGACCCGGAACTCATGCAGGCCTGCACCCGCGCTTACAACCGCTGGATCGTCGATTGGTGTTCCGACAGCGGCGGGCGGCTGCTGCCGGTGGCGCACCTCTCGTTGGGCGATCCGGTCGCCGCCGCCCAGGAACTCGAGCGTGCGGTCAAGGCCGGATGCAAGGGCGGATGGGTCGCGCAATTCACCATGACGCGCAAGCCCCACGCCCATCCGGACCACGACGTGGTGTTCGCCAAGGCTCAAGAACTCGGCGTGCCGCTCGGCCTGCATCCGTCGCTCGAACCACCGTGGGCGCTGCCCGGACGCTACGACCTTCAGCACATCCGCAATCAAGGTTTCTTCCTGAACGTAACGGCCGCCGACGCGATTCGCCAGGGCTTCACCAGCTTCTTCCAGTGCGGCACCTTCGACAAATTTCCCGAGCTTAAACTGGTGCTCCTCGAAGTCGGCTCCGGCTGGATCAGCTACTGGCTGGACCGGATGGACGCCGTTTACGACAGCACGATCGGGCGCACGGTGCCGCTCAAGGAGAGGCCGAGTCACTACTTCAAACGCAATGTTTGGATTTCGGCCGATCCCGACGAACATTCGCTGCCGGCGATGGTGCAACTATGCGGCGAGGACAAGTTCTTCTGGGCCACGGACTTCCCGCATCCGGACCACACCGGCGATTACATCAAGGAACTCGAA
Organism: Candidatus Binatus sp.; assembly: GCF_030646925.1. Classification (NCBI taxonomy): domain Bacteria; phylum Candidatus Binatota; class Binatia (SeqCode); order Binatales (SeqCode); family Binataceae (SeqCode); genus Binatus (SeqCode); species Binatus sp. (SeqCode). The sequence goes on from NZ_JAUSKL010000087.1 coordinate 30,493, forward strand.
GAGCTGGCCGGCAAGCTCCCAGCCGGCGCGCGGGCAAAGGTGCTCGGCGAGAATGTGATGCGCGTGTACCGCTGCAAGTAATCGATGTTCATGTAGCGCAATCGCGTGCGGCGGCATCAGGAGCAGCTAACGGAGGATTCGATGGATTTTCATGGCATCGACCAAAGCACCACGCGGTCTCCGCGCCTGATGCTGCAAGCGCTCCTCAAACGGACCAGGCAAATCGAGTTGAATGGCAAGGTCGAGCGGCTGCGGTCAAACTTTCTCGCCGGTATCAAGCACATGCCGGTGCGCTTCACGGAGTCGCGCGCGGCGGCCTGAGTAAGAGTCCGGTATCACCGCGTATTTGGCTGAGTTTCTCTCCGCCCGCCGGTTCACCCGGTGCCCATTCCGCTTTACGGCAGCGTTTTTGAGATGGCTCGAACCAGAAGAATCGAGATGACCGGCCTCAGCCATAAGCGAGCATCCGCATTTCGGCGATCAGCGCCGCTTTGTCATCGCCTCCCTGCTTCATGGTGTAGCCTAAGAACCTTGCCGTCTCGCGTTGCCGCCCGTTCCCAAATCGTTCGCGGAATTGGGTTCCAACAGCTAGCATGGAGCAACAAATCGGTAGGCGGTCTTGGAAACCGGAATCAGATTCACTCATATCGCACTGAGTAATTGGCGGAACTTCTCGCGAGCAGACGTTGGTCTGCGCAAGAGAGTCTTTCTCGCGGGTCCGAACGCGTCGGGGAAATCCAACTTTCTCGACGTGTTTCGGTTCCTTCATGACCTAGTGGCCGTCGGAGGTGGCTTTCAGGAAGCAGTGCTCAAGAGGCGAGGAGTGTCCTCACTTCGCTGCTACGCTGCTCGCCGGTATCCCGACATCAGCATCCAAGCTGACATTGGAACGGACGAAAATCTTGAGATTTGGAAGTACGAACTGGACTTCAGCCAAGACAACAATCGACGGCCTTTCATAAAGAGAGAGGCCGTCTACCGGGCCGGAACCAAGATCCTAGACCGGCCTAACGAAGAAGATACCCGAGACCCGGCCCGTCTTAGGCAAACCTATCTGGAACAGGTGAATGTGAACCGAGAGTTTCGGGACATTTCCGATTTTTTCTTATCGGTTCGCTATCTGCACCTAGTGCCACAGTTGGTTCGCGACCCCGACCGCTCAGTCGGTCGCCACGGAGACCCTTATGGTGGAGATTTCCTCGAGCAGATAGCAAGCACCTCTGATAAAACTAGGGTCGCCCGACTTCGACGCATACTTGATGCTATGCGCGTGGCGGTTCCTCAGCTTAAAACACTAGAATTGTGGCGCGATGTGCGCGGCACTCCCCATCTTCGCGGGAGATATCAGCACTGGCGTGCGCATGGCGCATGGCAAACCGAGGATCAGTTCTCTGACGGAACGCTGCGGCTAATGGGTCTCTTATGGGCGGTTATGGGTGGGCCGGGAGTTTTGCTGCTGGAAGAACCCGAACTATCACTCCATCCTGAAGTAGTTCAGCACATTCCTCAGATGCTTGTCCGAGTGCAGCGCCGCTCGGGGGCTCAGGTGATGATCAGCACGCATTCCGGTGATCTGCTCCGGGACGAGGGCATTGGACTCGACGAAGCGCTCCTGCTAATCCCAGGCGCCGAAGGGACTACGGTTAAACCAGCCGCCGAATTTCAGCAGATCAAAGCATTGCTTGAGGGCGGCTCAAACCTCGCTGATGCCGTGCTCCCACAGACCCGGCCAGCCAACGCTCAGCAACTCATATTCAAAATGGGCGACTAGCGCGTGGCGAACGGTGAGATCGTCATTACGGCTGCCGTCGAAGGTTCTCTTGACCAGGCCGTCGTTCAGCGGGTGGTCGAAGACGCAGGCGGAGCGCTCGGACCGGTCCACGGTCGGAAAGGAAAACATTATCTAAGGGACAAGCTCAGCGGCTTCAACAACGCAGCGAGGTTTTCTCCCTGGATTGTTCTGGTCGACCTGGACGAGGATGCGGAATGTGCTCCGGAGTTACGGCAGGATTGGCTTCCGCAACCTGCCGACTACATGCTCTTTCGCGTTGCGGTCAGAGAAGTCGAGGCGTGGATTTTCGGTGACCCCGAACGTCTCTCTCGGTTCCTCCGAGTGCAGCGCGGCAGAATCCCGAGTAATCCTGAAGCTCTGATGGACGGGAAGCGCGCGATGGTGGACTTGGGGCGCCTGTCGAAAAGTCGTGACATTCAGGAGGACATGGTTCCCAGTCCCGGGAGCGGAAGGGCCGTCGGCTCTGGATACACCTCTCGGCTGAGCGAGTTCGTCCTCGACCGAACCCATGGCTGGAGGCCGCAAGTTTCAGCCGACGCGTGCAACAGCCTGCAGCGCTTGCTCGCCCGCCTGAGTGCTCTCGCTGAAGGACGGTAATGGAACATCGCAAAAGGCTGATTGAAGTGGCGCTGGCGCGCGGCGAATGCGATTTTGTGATCGACGTCGCGGCGCGGATGCCGATGGCGTTCATCTGCGAGATCATGGGCATCCCGCGGATTGACTGGCCGGACATGTTCAAGTGGGGCAACATGATCGCCGGCTACGACGACGACGAGTATCAAGTCGAATCGGGATCGCCGGTCGATACCCGTCAGCAAGGCACGGTTAACCTGGGCAGGTATTGCATCAAGGCGGCGCTCGAGCGGCGGGGCGGAGACGGGGAAGACCTGTTGAGCGTGCTGGGCAACGCACGAATCAATGGCCGCCTGCTGACAGAAAGAGAACTCGCGCACAACGGCACGCTCTAGGTGGGAGCGGGGCTCGAAACCACGCGCAATGCTATCTCGGCCGGGCTGCTCGCGTTGATCGAGCATCCGGCGGAGTTGGACCTGCTGCTGAAAGACGAAACGCTGATGCCGAGCGCGGTCGAGGAGATTCTCCGATGGTCCAGCCCGGTCACCCATTTTGCACGGGTGGCAATGAAAGATACGGAGCTGGGTGGCAAGCAGATTCATCAGGGAGACCGCGTGGTGCTCTGGTTTCCCTCCGCCAATCGCGATGAAGAGGTCTTCGCAAATCCTTACACCTTCGATATTCGGCGGACTCCTAACGAGCATCTCGCTTTCAGCAAAGGCGAACATTTTTGCGCCGGCGCGCATCTGGCGCGGCTCGAATTGCGCCTGATGCTGCAAGCGCTTCTCAAATGGACCAGACAAATCGAGTTGAATGGCAAGGTCGAGCGGCTGCGGTCGAACTTTCTCGCCGGTATCAAGCATATGCCGGTGCGCTTCACGGAGTCGCGCGCGGCGGCCTGAGTAAGAGTCGCGGGCAGGACTCGATGGCCTGAATCAAGACAAGGGCGCTGGACAAAACAGTCATTTATTGAGTATGGGATCGTCAAGGTGATCGAGCAGGATTTGGTCGGCGTGCCAGCGGATGTGAAGCGCTGAGATCGTGTTCGAAAATGCTGCGAAGATTTACGACATCGAGTTGAACTAGCCAAGGACGTCGGACGGAAGTTCCGAAGGATCCCGTCGTCGAAGAGGAGTAGATCCATGGCATATGACCTATTGATAAAGAACGGCACGGTCGTCGACGGCACTGGCGCACCGCGGATGCGCGCCGACATCGCCGTGGCTGGCGATCGCATCGCAGAAATCGGCAACATCAGGGAGGGCGCGAAGCGCGTGATCGACGCCTCCGACCTGATCGTGTCGCCTGGCTTCGTCGATCCGCATACGCATTACGACGCGCAGATTTGCTGGGATCCCCTGATTAGCTGCACGTCGTGGCATGGGATCACGTCGGTCGTGATGGGCAACTGCGGCGTCGGCGTTGCGCCATGCAAGCCTGAGTCGCGCGAAATCGCGGCGTGGGACCTGACCAACGTCGAGGCAATCCCGTTCGAATCGCTGAAGAAGGGAATCACCTGGGACTGGGAAACCTTCCCCGAGTACCTCGACGCCGCGGAGCGGCGCGGCTCCGCGATCAATCTCGGCTTCCTCGCCCCGCTTACGCCGTTTCGTCATTACGTGATGGGCATCGAGTCGATGGATCGCGCCGCCACACCCGAGGAGACCCGGCAGATCGCGGCCCTGCTGAGTGAAGCGATGGCGGCCGGCGCGATGGGTTTTTCGACCACTACGCTGAAGCAGCATATCGGCTACCAGGGCTCGCCGCTGGCCTGCCGGCTGGCCAGCAAGGACGAGCTGAAGGCATACGCCAACGTACTGAAGCAGCATCGCAAGGGCGCTATCGAGGTCGCGCTGACGAAGAAGATCGCAGTGGTGCAGGAGGATGAGTACGAATTGCTCGACATGCTGCTCACCGAGAGTGAACGGCCAGTGACGTGGCTCGCGATGGCGTCGTCGCCGCGGCGCCCCGAGCGCGCGCTCGAGACGTTGACGCGCCTCGAACCACTGATAAGCCGGGGCGGTATCCCGCAGGTGCTGTGCAAGCCGTTCGTCGCTCAGCTCGATCTGCGGAGTCCATTCACCTTCGCCGATAACGATTCGTGGAGCCAGGTGTTCAACCAGCCGGTCGAGGTGCAGAAGAAGATCTACGCCGACCCGAACTTCCGCGATAACTTCCGCGCGAGCCTCAGCCAGCCGCATCTCTTCCCCGGCAAATGGAATCGCGTGGAGATACTCGAGGCGATCAACCCGGCTCTCAAGCAGTATGAGGGCAAGACGGTAGCCGAGGTCGCAGAGATGCGCGGCGCCGACGGGCTGGATACGTTCCTCGACCTCACGCTGGAGGACGACCTTCAGCTCCAGTACACGATGCAGCAGTACCATGAGGGGGGAATCCAGCAGTTGATCTCGGACCCGCGCACCATGATTGGGCTGAGCGACGGCGGCGCGCACGTCGATATGCTATGCGACGCGGGCTACGCGACTTATCTGCTCGGCAACTGGGTCCGCAAGAATCAAGCGATGACGCTCGAATTTGCGATCAAGCGAATCACGTCGGAGCCGGCGAACTTTTTCGGCATCCGGGAGCGCGGGCAGCTCAAGAAGGGTTGGAAGGCCGACATCACGGTCTTCGACTACAACACCGTGAATTCGGCGCGGCGGGCGACGATGCAGCATGACCTGCCGGGCGGAGGACGCCGCTTGGTGATGCCGGCCGAGGGAATCGAGTACACGGTCGTGAACGGCCGCGTCTCGTACGTGCACGGACGTCAGAGCGGCGAGCTTGCCGGCCAGGTAATCCGGTCGGTCGCGGCATAGCGCCCAGTTACTTTCCAAATCGGTTGCAAACCGCGAGGGTCGAAGACTTAGGCTTCGGCCCTCGCGATGGATCGACTCAGCGCACTGATTGCTCGATGCTCAAGATTGCCATCCTCGACGATTACGCGAAAGTCGCTCTTCAATCGGCCGATTGGTCTGTGCTGCAGGGCAAGGCGGAAATCACGGTCTTCGATCGGCATCTGTCGGAGGACGAGGCCGCATCGTTGCTGCAGCCATTCGATATTCTTTGCACGGTCCGCGAGCGGATGAGTCTGCCGCGCAGCTTGTTCGAGCGATTGCCCAACCTGAGGCTCGTCACCATCATCGGCATGTCCCTGCCTAATCTGGACATGGCGGCGGCGACCGATCATGGCGTGATAGTAGCTCATTCCGACTTCGGCAACCCCATCTATACGGGCGTCTTCAATGCGACTCCGGAACTCACGTGGGGACTGATGATCGCCGTCGTTCGCCACTTTGACCTTGAGAGTCGGCGGATGCGCGCCGGCCAATGGCAGAGCACAGTGGGAACGATACTGGCCGGTCGCACGCTCGCGCTCCTGGGGCTGGGTCGCATTGGCAAGCGGATGGCCGCATACGGCCGTACTTTCGAGATGCCGGTGATCGCATGGAGTCAGAATCTAACTGAGGAGGCCGCCACGGCCGTCGGTGCACGGCGGGTCGAGAAGGACGACCTGTTCCGTCTTGCCGACGTTCTCTCGATCCACGTTCAGCTAAGCGATCGCACCCGCGGCTTGGTCACGGCGCGTGAACTCGCTCTGATGAAGCCCGGGGCTTACCTGATCAACACTTCGCGCGGGCCGATCGTGGTCGAAGCGGATCTGATTGCGGCGCTACGGTCGGGAGGCATTGCCGGCGCCGGAATCGATGTTTTCGATGTCGAGCCGCCGCCCGCCGATCATCCTTTCCGCACCATGCCTAACGTCACCGTCACTCCGCACCTCGGCTACGTCACTTACGAAACGCTGACGGCCTTCTATACCGATACGCTGGAAGCAGTGGTCGCGTTCGCCGATGGCAAACCAATCCGGATAGCTAACCCCGAGGCCTTGGTGCACGCAAATCAGCGACGCTGATCACGCAAGCTGGATCGATCACAATCGACGGCGCAGAGGTTCTCGAATGACGCGCGCCTGCTAGTTCTTTCGCACGTTCCGGAACGGGCCGGTGTCGAAACGTGGCTCCTTCGGTAAGCCAAGCACGCGCTCGCTGATGATGTTGCGCTGAATCTCGTCGGTGCCCCCGGCGATAGAGGTGGCGGGCACTGACACTAGAATCTCGGCTATGATTCCGTCACGCGGACTGCCGGGACCGGCGAGCATTGCTTCTGCGCCCGTAATCAAAGTGTGCACGTGGGCACAGGATCGAGCAACGTTGCTGGCTGCGAGCTTTCCGAGCGAGCCTTCCGGACCCTGCGGTCGCCCATGTTGCTGGGCAGCGCGCGCTCGGCGCGCGGTCCACTCGGCCGACTTCGCCATGATCATCAGCTTGGCGATCTCCTGACGCACATAAGGATCCTTGTTCGCGCCGGTCTCCTTGGCGCGCTCGAATACGAGATCGACCCGACCCGCGCGCTGCGGATACCATTTGTACGGCTGGTTAGCCGTTTCGAGCTCGGACCGCTCCTCGGCGTGGATACGTCCCAAGCGCGCCCCTCGCTTTGATGGTGGGTTCAGCCCGTCGGCGCCGCGGCGTTCGTGGGCCAGCGTCGTCATCGCCACCTTCCAGCCATCGCCGACGCCGGCGACCAGATTCTCGGCCGGGACGATCGCGTCGGTGAAGAACACCTGGTTAAATGACGCGTGGCCGTTCATTTGCTTGAGCGGCTGCACGTCGACACCCGGCTGTTTGACGTCGATCACGAAAAACGACATCCCCTCGTGCTTGGGCGCATCCCAATCGGTGCGGGCTAGCAATAGGCCGTGGTCGGCATGATGCGCGCTCGTCGTCCATACCTTCTGCCCGTTGATGATCCAATGGTCGCCGACCAAATCCGCGCGAGTGGTGGCGCCGGCGAGGTCCGAGCCGCTGCCGGGCTCGCTGAAGAACTGGCACCAAGTGTCTTCGCCGGTGAGGATGCGGCGCAGGAATTTCTTTTTTTGTAGATCCGACCCATGCTCGAGCAGCGTGGCCGCCGCCAGTAGTCGCACTCCCGATTTCGCAACGCTCACCGCGCCCACATTGGCGAATTCCTCCTCGACCACGCGCGCGAGGCCCACTGGCAGACCGCGCCCGTACCAGGCCTCAGGCCATTGCGGCATCCCCCAGCCGGAGTCGGCGAGCTTGTTTCGCCACGTCACCAGGGACATCTCCGGATCCCAGTTAGCCGCGAGCCACGCACGTACCTCGGCTCGCACCTGCTCATCGCTGATCCTGCTCATCGCTCAGACTCCCCACCGCTGCATCAAGAGTTCCCGATGGTAGCTCGGTTGGCCGAGAAACACCTCGGAGCTCTTGGCGCGCTTGAACCAGAGATGCGTATCGTTGTCCCAAGTGAAGCCGATGCCGCCGTGAATCTGAATACATTCGGCCGCGGTGCGCAGGTAAGTTTCTGACGCCGCGGCCTTGGCTAGGCACGCCAGCGCCGGCCACTCGGGGTCCTCCACCGCACAGGCTTGAGCCGCGCAGTAGGCGGCTGACTTGGCTAGCTCCACATCCAGCAGCATGTCGGCCAACTTGTGCTTGATCGCTTGAAACGAACCGATTGTCCGTCCGAACTGAACTCGCAGCTTGGCGTAATCCACCGCCGAATCGAGCAACGCCTGCGCGCCACCCATCATTTCGTTGGCGAGTGCGATGGCCGCCTGGTCGAGCGTACGGATAAGTGGCTTTGCGCCGTCATCGACGCTGCCGAGTAGGTCCGCATGCGCGCCGTGAAAATCGATCCGCGCCAGCTTGCGAGTAGGATCCATGGATTCCAGAAGTCGTCGTTGAACGCCTTCGGAATTGGCGCTGAGCGTGAATAGCGCCAAGCCCTCATGGCCAACACTCGCGGGCACGCGTCCCGCGACGATCAGCAGGTTCGCGATATGGCCGTCCACGACGTAACTTTTGACTCCGTCAAGAAGATAACCATTCACGACGGGGGTGGCGACGAGCTCGATCTCGCGCGGGTCCCAATGGCCACTTAGCTCGGTGACCGCAAGCGTCGCGAGCCGCGCGCCACTGGCAAGATCGGGCAACAAGCTCGATTTCTGCGCTTCGGTGCCGGCGTTCAGTATCGCATTGGCGGCGAGTACCGTCGTCGAGAAATAAGGCGCGCAAAGTAAGGCGCGACCAAGCTCCTCGGTAACGATACAAAGCTCGACCATGCCGAATCCCGCGCCGCCGTATTGCTCCGGGATGGGAATCCCCGGCAGCGCGAGCTCCTCGCTCAACTGGCGCCACACCTCGGGATTGTAGCCCTCGGCCGTGGCCATGAGCCGCCGCACCTCAGTCGTGGGCGATTTATCCTTCAGAAATCGCCGCAGCGCCGAGCGGAACTGCTCCTGCTCGTCGGTGAACGCGAACTGGATGCGGCGCGCTGGCTCGACTCTCGATTCGTCTGATGCGCTCATCGCTATTGAAATGCGCTCCGCCGCGAACTCTTAAGAATGATCGTCTAATGGCACAAACACGTTGCGCGCATCAATAATCAGCTTGCACTTCCGACCGCTCCCGATTTGCAGGCGCTACGTGTTCTGCAGGAACTCGACCGTGTTGCCGTCTGGATCGGTCACCATCGCGATCGTGACGCCCGGACGGAACTCAGTGACGGGCATTGTCGGGCGGATGCCTTTCGCCTCGAGCTGCGTCATCAGTCCGCGGATATCGGGCACCGAGATCGTGAAGTAGCGGTAGCCAAGTCCGCCCATCGGTCCGCCCGGTGCGGGTTTCGCCGCCGGAGTCCGGTCGAGCTTCAGCAGTTTGATGACGGTGGTTCCGCACTTGAGGCGATACATCCGGCCTCCCGGCAACGGCAGCTCGCCCTCGACCTCCAAACCGAGCCCGTCGCGGTAGAAGCCGAGGGCCGCCTTCTCGTCAGTCACGATGATTCCCAAATCGATAGAGTCTTTGCTTACCTGCACGCCTTTCTCCTTCTCGGTGTTGAGTTTCAGTCATGACAACTGTTGGCTCGATATGCCAGCGCTTAAATCTTGCGGACCGGACGACGGGTGCTTGGCGCTCCCGTGCTGCCCCGGTTTACGCCCACCTGCGATAGCTGTGCTTCGCGCGACGTTCCAAACCTCCGCCAGATGTCCGGACCGGCGGCGGTTAACCCTCCATCCACCACCAGTGCCTCGCCGGTGACGAATGCGGAGTCATCACTGGCCAGGAACAATGCGGCGCCAGCGATGTGCTCGGGTTTACCATGCTCTGGCCACGGTTGTAACTGTTCCATCCGCTTGGCGGCGGCAACGGGGTCGCCGCGGTCGGTGAGCGGCGTAAGAACTCCTCCGGGACAGATCGCATTGACCCTGATGCGGTCGGAAGCGAGTTGCAGCGCCGCCGCTTGCGTGAGATTGATCACCGCCGCTTTGGCGGCCGAATAAACCAGCGGTCCGCCTCCGCCGCTCAGACCGGCGATCGACGCAGTGTTGATAATCGAGCCGCCTCGACCAAGGCGCTTCATGGCGCGGGCCGCGTGCTTGATGCCCAGGAAGACACCCTTCGCGAGCACGTCGAAGGTGTAGTCCCATTCTTCTACTTCCACGTCCCAGATCGGGCCGAGCGCGCCGCCGACACCGGCGTTGTTGAACACGATATCGAGCCGGCCGAATTCGGCAACCGCCAAATCGATCATCGCGGCAACCGCGGGCTCTTTGGCCACGTCAGTTCGAATGAAGCGGACCTGCTCGCGAAATCCACGATCGGATGCGATCGCCAGAGTCTGCATGCCGGTATCTTCGTTGTAGTCGGCGATGACCACTGACGCCCCCTCCTCTAGGAAACGCATCGTGGTCGCGCGGCCCATCCCGCTCGCGCCTCCGGTGATCACCGCCACTTTGTTCTCAAGTCTCATAGTTGGAACCTCGCTACACAGTCCATTGGCGTTTTAGTTCGGGAAGGGTTCGTTCGCAAGAAGAATTTCTTCTCGATTGTTCGAACAGTGACTACTTTCGCTGCGTCATGCCCTCCAGTATGTCCACTTTGCCCGCGAAGTCCTCGAGTTCGACTTCCGTCGTTTCGAGGATACTGGCGGTCTGGCGCCAATGACCGATTATAACCAGCAATTCAATTATCTCTCCCGGACTGAGATGCTGCTTGATCGCTTCCAAGGTTGCGCGGCTGGCCTTGACGTTCGCGTTCACCTCATCCGTGAATTGCAATACCAGGCGCTCCACTTCGCTGAAGCACCTGGCGTTCTGCCAATTCTCTATCGCCGCGATCTGTTCATCTTTGACGCCGACGTGCTTCGCCGCGGGCACATGCTGGGTCCATTCGTACACCGAATGGCAATCCTTGGCGGTGCGCAAGATTGCGATTTCCCGCAGCTTTGGATCTATCGCACTCTGCGTGAAGAGCGCATTGCTCAAACGGCTGCGGTGAAGGAATATGTTCTGCGCATTAGCGGTCATCCTTTGCACATTGAGTACGATGGGTCTGGACTTGAGAATCTTGAGAACTTCAGGCGAAGCGTCCTTTTCGTCGAGATAGGGTAACAAGGCCATTGGTGCATTCCTCCAAAAATTGTTCATCCAATGAACGCCGGCGCTGGCGCGCCGAAAAGCTGGGAGCGCTCCTAAGACGTAACCTGGTCCTTCGAGGCTGCAGGCTAGCCGGGTGACAACTAGATTCCGAGGTCCAGCAGGTTGTAATCTCGTAGGCCCGGTTTCACTTCCGGCGTCCAGCAATACCGGTCTTCCAGTCCGGCGAACGGCTTGTATCGGTAAGGCTTCTCGTTCGGAAAGCGCTGCTGCCGCGCATCGATCGCATACATGATCACCCGTGAGCGCTCACGAATGCGATCCTCGTCGTAAACCGCGACCGGGTTATGCACGCCCCCGCTGACTACTCCCAGCACTGACTTGCGGCGATGAAAACCGAAGTTGAGCGTGACGCGAACATCTTCGCTGGTGTTGGCAAACGAGCCATGAACCGCTTGCCGGTTGCAGATCACGACATCGCCGGGCGCGCAGATGAGCGGCACCGCGTCAGGCAATCGATCCGAACCCGCCGCCTCGACCATTGCTTTGATGTCCACCTTGCGGCGCCGATGGGAACCCGGCACGACCCACAGGCCGTTCGCCGCGTTACACCCATACAGTTGTGCCATGAAGTTGAAGCCGTGAGTGCCTTCGTCGAGGTCCGGACTGTCCCAGTGGGTCCAGCCATCCTGGTGCCAGGCCACGGAGCCGCCCAGGCCAGGCTGCTTGATCCACACCGCCTCGTTGAATGGCGTGAAGTCTTCGCCATTGATGGTTTCCGCAACTGCCAATAGCTGTGGATGGCCGTAGAGCCGCAGGCAGGCATCGGAAAACTGCAGCGAACCAAGGACGAGTTGCAGGACGTACTCGGGCGCCCCTATAGGAGGTGTGGGTTCGATCATCTTCACCGGATGCCGGCCGTTGGCGAAACCGGTGCCGCCGAAAGGATCGGAAAGCGGCCTGACCCAACTGATGTTCTGGGCTTTGCAATCCGCCCCGAGGGCCGGGCGGCCCTGGCTGTCGACCTTGGCCTGCTTGTTCACTGGAGCGCGCGCGAGGATTTCGGCCACGTCGCGTTCGATGTCTTCAAGTTCTTCTTCTCGCAGTAACCGTTCGAAGATATAGAACCCACAGCGCGAGTAGGCGTCGAGAATCGCCGGATCGAGCTTACCGTCTCGGTCAAAGCGCAGCGGGCCTCGATTGCCGAGCCTCAGCGCGCGCTCCTCGCCTTCTCTACGATAACGCTCCATCGCAGCCTGATCGCGTCCGTAATCGACGATGGGGACCTTGATGAGGGGTAGGTTAGCCATGCTCAATCTCTCCTACGAAAACCGCCGGCGGTAAGACTCACTATGCAGAAACATTCTCCTACGACTAGCCTCGGCTGTTAGCTAATTGAGCCCATACAATTTCACCGCGGTATCGCGCACGATTTTGCGCCGGTCGGTCTCGGACAGCTTGCTCAGATGTTTGGCGACATAATCCTGAGACCTCGGGAAGGTAGCCTGCCGGTGGGGATAGTCGGACGACCACATGATGTTATCGGCAGGGAACCAGTCGAGCAGATTCACGAAAACCGGATCGTCGATGAAGGTCGCGTAAACCTGGCGCTTTATATACTCGCTCGGCTTGAGCGGCAGTTTGAAGCCACGAGACCCGTATTTGTCTATCCGAAAGAGATAGAAGGGTATCCAGGCCACATCGTTTTCGGCCGACACTATTTTCAGACGAGGAAATCTCTCAAAGACCTTGCCAAACACCATCGAGGTTAGCGAACGTTCGATAGGATGAACCATCGAGATGAGGCCCGACATAAATTCGATGCCGCGCATGTCGGCATTGACGACGTTGCTAGCGTGACCGGCGGTGCCTTTGGCGCCGGTCAAAATATGCAGTGAGAGCGACATATCGAGGTCCTGAGCAGCAGCCCAAAACGGATCGTAATCTGGATGTGAGTAAGGTCTTTCCGCCGGCGCATCGCCCCAAATCATCGCGCCGACCATACCGCGGCGCTTGATTCTCGTAAGCTCGGCGATTGCGGCCGGAATATCTTCCAGCGTGATGAGTCCGAGCGGAATCAAGCCCTTGAGGTCGTAGCTGCAATAGTCGGTGGCCCAGTCATTGAAGGCGCGGAAACAGGCCGAGCGGAACTCGGCGTCGCCGAGGCCGAACAGCGGCATCCCCATCGAGGTGTAGATGACTTCCGCCGATACACCGTCGCGCTCCTGATCCTTGATGCGCTCGGCCGGGTCGTGGACGGCTTTGGGCGCCTGATCAAAACCGCGCTTCATAAATTCCCGGATTTCCTCGGGCGGCACTCCGGCACTGAAGAACGGCGCGATTGGCGCCGGCGCCAGATCCTCGCAGACAAAATACTCGCCCGGTTTGCCTTCGAGCTTGACCGCGCGCGGAGCTCGGTCGCGGAATCGTCGATCGAGTCTTTCCGCCCACATTTTAGGCGGTTCAACGAAATGAGAATCTGCTGAGATCAGTCTGCTCTCTGACATGACTCTTCCCTCCGCGCTGGCGATGCAGTCAAATGGGCTTTCGAAGGTTGGTTTGCTTTGTCACTCCTAGCGCAAACTGCCCTCTCCGCCTAGCTTGCGAAAATTGAGATCTGTGCCGCCGCTCACCGGAAGGGTCGCTCCAGTAATGAAGCTGGCGGCGTCGGAGGCCAGGAAGACAACCGCCTCACCGATGTCCTCGGGTTGGCCCATTCGGCCCAGCAGAAATCTTGCCCTTACCTTGTTGCTTCATGACCGGGATGACGGCCCTACAACAGAGGCAGGTACCTTTGACTTTGACTTTTGCGTCGCCAATGGATGCATATTCGCATTACACTCTCGGTTCGGCTTGCGATCCATCAGAAATGTGTGACATCCAGCAATGAACCTCTACCGCCTGTGAGGGGCGGTTCAGAGCGATAGATACGAGCCACGTTTCCGCTACTCCCCGAGGGCTCGGCAAACCTTCTTTCGGCGATGGGCTTACTGACGGCATTCCCCTCACCGCATGATCAACCAGATGCTGTCGTTTAGGGGCCGGGGTTCAGGAATGCCGCAGAGCGAGAATGCTCCCATCGCCGTCGGCCGAAAGGTAAATCCGGCCATCGCTGGCGATAGTCACTCCGGCAAAAGGCCGGAGCGGCCCCGGTATCAATCCCGGTATTCCCATAAGCAACTTCGGCACGACGCCCGGCGGGGCGCCGACGGGTAGATTTGACGCGACGGTCTCGCGCTCACGAGTCTTAAGCGAATATGAGATCAATTCGCGTGCGCCCGCGTCAACGACGTAGAGAGTATCGCCGGTAGTTGCGACCCCTTGCGGTTCCTTGAGGCCTTCGATCACCGCCGTCACTACGCCGTTATCGACCTGCACGACGCGTCCCTTGTCGCTCTCGGAAACAAAGCAACTGCCGTCGGGAGCAATCGCAATCCCAGTTGGTCGCGCGAGACCGCGCGCCTTGACCTTGAGTTCGCCGGAAGCGAATTCGAGCACACGCCCTTCGCCTCCATCCGCAATGAAGATGCTACCCCCGGCGCCGACGGCGACGCCGTAAAGTTCATGCAGACCGGTCGCAAGGACTTCCATTGCGTGCGTCACCGGATGGTAGGAGGTGACGTTGCCGCCGGAGGTGGTCACGATCAATACGCCATTCGCGCCCTTGGCGACACCGCGAACGAAGCCGGGGAAATGCCCATCGAAGAGCAGTCCTACACGATGGCAAGAGCCGTCGGAAGCTACCTCGGCCATACTGATGCCGTCGGCGGCATAGAGCTTACCATCGTCGCCGAACGCAAGGCCCATCGGCCCGAGGAATCCTGGCGCGACCAGCACACGTTCTTTGCCGTCACCCATGATCTCCGCGACTCCGCCATCGACGAAATGCGAAACGAAGAGACGGTCGTTGTCGGATAGCGCGAAATTGTCGATACCGGGACGCATCTTCGCGATCACGCGTCGGTCGCCGCTTTGCAAATCGATGCGCAACACCTCGCCGCTGCGGCCTTGAGTGGAAAGCAGGAAGCCTTTGCTGTCGAACTTGACCGCCGTTGGGACGGCGAGTTCGGTCGCAAATACCTCGGGCTTACCGCCTTCCAGGGGGACGCGCCAAATCTCGTTAACGCCGATCGCGGGGAAGTAGATTTTGGCGTCGGGCCCGACCGCGAGAGCATTGGGCAGGGGCAGATTACCGGCGATTAGGCGCGGCGCTCGACCGTCCGGGAAAAGCTCGAAGAGTCTTCCGTCGGGGCGGCATTCGTCCATGAACAGACGATCGTGCCACGCTGTGATGCCATTGGCGGCGGGAACCTTGTCGGCGATGACGCGGACCTCGCCATTGGGCGCGCGCGCACAGACTCGTTCGCTCATGACCTCGGTCGCGTACAGAATGCCGTTCGAGTCGAAGGCGAGATCGTCGGGCGCGACGATTGGTCCGCCGATAGGACTAAGAGTCGAGACCGCGCCACTGGTGACGTCTATAGCGCTGACCTGGCTGCCAAACGCCTGCGCGACGTAGAGGCGACCGTCGGGTCCGACGCGCATGCCGTTGGCGCCAAAAAGCGTGCTCGGATCGGTGACACGGCTGACGCTCCATCCCTGGGCAGTGACGACTGTCGATGCGGCGCCAAAGCGGTTCGAAGAACTTTCCATCCGGCGATCCTCCCGCGCTTATCGATCCGCGATGCGAATCCGCGCCGAATCGGCGATTGCAGACTTGGCAGCCAACAGCCCCGATGGGTTTTTTCTTCTACTCAAGACTCATCACGCCTGGCGAGCCGAATCGTAGAGAATATTCTTTGACCGAGCTTGGATTGCGGCACCTGACATATAAGCGAGGAACTGCAACACGTCCGGGCAAATCGCGTAGTCGTCGAAGTGGTGCTCGACCGACCAGACCGAATCAAAGCCGAGCGGCTCTGCCATCTCGCACAGCCTCAGTTCGTTGCGATAGACCTCGGCGTCAGAGATAGCGTTGTGGGGATTCTGAAAAGCGACTGCATAGCCTACGCGCATGGTAGTACTCTCTCGTTGAGCCTTACATTTGGGCGTGTGCGATGAGCGATCCTGCTGCCGGATATCTTGGCACACTGCATTCCGTACTGCCAACGGCCGTGGCATCGCCGCACCTCCAGCCGCGAGGACGATCGTTCGATTGCGCATCGCTACATTCCTCCCGAAGAGGAGTGCGGCGATCGCGCAGCATCCAAGAACCCGTCGTTACTTGGCCGACGGCTTCAACTCCAGCGGCGTATAGTAGTGGCGGTCGCCGAGCGCCTGCACCATAGCGAAAAATTCCGGTCCCGACGCCTTGCCCGGTTGCTCGAGTTCCCAGGTTTGACGAATGAAGCACCAACTATCAGGCCGCAAGCGGCGCGCTTCGGCAAAATACTTTAGCGCCTCGTCGCGATGACCGCGCTCGAACAGATGTTCGCCCAATCTGAAATTTGCCATGGCAAGCGCGTCGGTGTCGTCAGGCACCTGGGTCCGTCGCCGGGCTTCCTCGGCCGACAATACGTATTCGCTGCGCTCGCCTTTCTCGACCCAATCACGAATCGCATCCACATATGAAGTGCGCAGACGCTTGGCCTCCGCGGCGACGTCCGCCGGCATTGTGAACGTCTGCGGATCCAACGAACGGACTCCGTCGTTAACTCCTGCCGACTCGGCTGGCCGCACGATTCGACCTTGCTCGTCGATCCACACCGCCATCGGCACGTTGATGATGTCGTAGAGTTCTCCGACGATGTGCTTCTGATCGATCAAGCACGGGTACTCGGGAATTCCTGCTCGAGCGAGCAATCGATCGTCCCAACCCATGATGTCTTTGAGCAAGTCCGGCATTTCGGTCGAAGACGGCCGAATGAAGTCGCGGACGGCGGCCGCGCCTCCGCTATCGAACGCGACCGCGATGACGGTGAAGCCCTGGTCTTTCAGTTCTTCGTAAAGGCCCTGCCAAACTGGCAGGTCATAACGGCATCCTCACCAGGAGGCCCACGCGGCGATTAACACCTTCTTGCCGCGGTAGTCGGACAGCCGATGCATCTTGCCGTCGAGGTCCGGCAGTTCGAAATCCGGAGCCTCGAGCGACTTCAATGCGGCGCGGCGGGTTCCCGCGTTCTCACCGAAATACCAGACGCCATTTTTGTCGTCGTGCAGCGTCGGCTGGCCCATCAATCGCGCGAACGATGCGAGGTTGAAGCTCTGCCGATTGTCGCGAACAAAGTCCGCCTCGCGTCCGACCGGAATTGGCACGCAGACGCCGCCCTTGCAGACGCCTTCGGGTTTCAATTCCCATCCGCTTACTTTGGCTAGCTCCGCGGCGCTCAGCCACAGATTGTCGCGCTCGGCTTTGGCGGTGATGGCCTGTGAAGGGCGGTCCGCATAAATTACTTCTATCGGCATGACGCGAATCCTCCTGCGGTCCCAGTAGCAATATCGGAAGCTTAGTTGCAGGCCTGGTCGTCTCGAAAGTTATTTCGCTTCTATCATTTGTACGGGCGATTGCACACAGCGGATGCGCTGTTTACGGTGTGCGGTTCAGATTGCATCCCGTTTCACTTCATCGCTGCAATTCGATAGCTATTCCTTACGATAGGTGAATTTCTAGTTCCCGGTGGATCTTTTAGCAGGGACAGGTGAAGTCATGATCGAAAGCATCTTTCACGTAAACGTCAATTGCACTGATTTTGCGCGCTCGATGGAGTTCTACGCCAAGCTGGGATTCAAGGTTGTTCGCGATCTCGAGGTGGTCGGCAATCCGGAATTGAGCGCAGGACTGCGAATCCCCGACGGCCGCGGCCGCGCCGTGCTCCTGATGCTGGGGAACAACCGGCGCGCAACCAGGCTTGATCTGATCGAGTGGCTGCATCCGAAAACGGCGGGAACTTCGTATCCGAATCTCTGGAATGCCGGCATCTGCAGAATCGCGCTCCGCACGCGCGATCTCCGCAAAGACTATGCAGCGTTGAAGGCTCAAGGAATCGAGTTCTGGACCGAGCCGAGTTTTTTCAACGTCCGCGAAGGCCGCGAGGAGGGCTTCGTCTGCTGTTCCGATCCGGACGGCGCCGTGATCGAGCTAATCCAGGTATGATCTAGTCGATTACACAACACGCGGCATCCACTTTTAGCTGTTCTGGCAGCCGTCGCTTCGGCTATTGTCGCGTCCGAGGAAGCAGTAATGGCGAACGAAGATCTCACCTATGCGGATCGGCTGACGGCTCTCCAGAACAAAGTCCTGGAATTCCTGCGCACTTTCGAATCCATCCAGGAAGAACTGCGGCCCGGCGTGCTGGCCGAGAGCCAGGCGCGACTGGTTAGCGTCGTGCGTGATACCTTTCGCCGCTTCGAGTCGAGCTTTGTTCCACTGACGCCGCCCGCGGCGACGAAGGAACTGCATCAGCCGCTGTGCGCTGCGATCCGCGAACTGGGCAAGGCATACGAAATTTTCATGAGCAAGCCGGGACCCGAATGGACGCTCGCCTTCCTCCACAGTCGCGCTGCATTTTGCCGCGGCCTGTACCAACTCTACGAATTGCGCGACCAGTTGCCGCTCGTCGCCCCGCATTTTTTGACCGTCGGAGCCAAGGCGCCCGCCCCCGGCGCGCCGGGCGGCCCATCGACTGGTTTCATCCAGCGCCAGCGCAACACGGATCGTTCTGATTACACGCTCTACGTTCCGGAAGATTATTTGCAGGAGAAGCCGATTCCGCTGATCGTCGCGTTGCACGGCGGCTATGGTCAGGGCTACGAGTACGTCTGGACGTGGCTGCGGGCGGCGCGCAGTCGCGGTTACGCCGTTCTCGCGCCTAAGTCGTTAGGCGATACCTGGGACATGATGGTGCCGAGTTCCGACACGCGGTCGGTCGTGCGGATGATCAGCGAAGTTGTGAGCGAATATTCGATCGATCCCGCGCGCGTTTACCTGACCGGCCTCTCGGACGGCGGCATCTTCACCTACATTTTAGGGCTCGAACAACCACAACTGTTCCGCGGTCTCGCTCCGATAGCCGGCGCGCTTCATCTGACGGTGGATCCGATGCTGCGCCAGGGACGCGGCAAGGACACCCCGATGCTGGTAGTCCATGGGGTCCACGACTTCATCTTTCCGGTCGCCTATACCCGCCAGACCTGCAACTTGCTCAAAAGTATCGGCTACAACGTGACCTATGAGGAGCTACCTGAGTGGGGACACGCGTATCCTTACTCGATCAATGAGCGGCTAGTGCTGCCGTGGTTCGAGTCGCTACCGGCTAAGTAGTGCACGAAGGACTATGGCGGAATTGCAGCGCTCCCGGCACGAGCAAACCGGGTTGCGAGACGATGCGATAGGCGTTCTCCACCCACTCGCACACCCAACCCCGTGTGTCGCGCGGGTCGATCATCTCCTCCATCTGGAACCTGCTCAGCGGGCCGATGGGTCCGCGCGCGCTTTCGATGCGCGCATTGATTTCGGCGTGGAGCGCTTTGGGGTCGGCACTCTCGGCAAGCTGGCTACCGATAGCGAGGATGATCGTATCGGCAGTCGCGACGATAAGCTCGCGCTCGACGTGCTTCAGGTCGAACTCGTGCAGTTTGAAAACCGTTTGCAACTGAGCGAGCGCCTGCTCGATGTGGGGCCAGAACTCCGCGAATCGGGTCGCGACCATGCCCCGTCCGACTCGCACCAGGATTGCGTCCTCAAACTGAGCCCGCAGCCGGCCGAGTGCCTCGCTCACCGCCGGCTGGCTCATATGCAACGCGGCTGCCGCCTGCGTCACGCTTCGGGTGCGCAGCAGCTCGCGCAAAATCGGCAACAGGTTTAAGTCAGTGGCGTTCAGTCGGACGGCGGCAGTGGAGTCCCGGTATCTGACGGCCGGGACCGATGGCCGATACGCGGGACGAATGCCCCTGTTCGAATCTGGCAAATCGGGTCGCTCAGGTTGATTTCTCCGGCAGGCGTTTCAGGATGTCGAGGCGCAACGCCAGCTTTTCTCCCAGCCATAGCGCATTGATCGCGTGATCGACGTAGTCGTCGCCAGTCTCGGGATGCACCAGGATCGTGAGGCCCGCGCGATTGAGCATCAGCCACGGCACGATTCGCGCAAATTCATCGGGCTGAAATTTGACTTGGTACATCGCCTGCGGATGCGGTCCGACCGGCTCGTCGCGCCATCGGCCCATCTCGACTGTGAACCTGTGCTGGATTTTCTTGCGCAAGCTGGCGGCGACTTCGCGCGACTTCGCATCATAATAGACATGGGCGTGGTAGCCGCGGATTTTTTTCGGGTCGATCGCTCGCGTCATCTGCGATTTCTCCAACTTGCGCGCGCAAAGAGGGACGCGGCAGATTTTCTCATCGCCGCGCCGCGGTGGATAGCTATCCGCGTTCGGCAGTATATGTCGATCGTCAACCTCGAAGGAGAGTGCTCAAAGGTGCCACCGGCGCTCCGCCAGCGGTGCAGCGATCGCCTCGAAATCATCGATGCTGCAGCCGAACTGATTCAACTGAATTTGCCGGGCTACGATCTGCATCCTTTGCACACGCAACCGGTGCGACACAGCATCCACGTGAATGGGCCGTGGTGCATCACATTCGAATGGCACGCTCCGAGGGCTGCAAAGATCGATCTTGAGCAATATCACTAAAGAGCGCACAGGCTTTCAGTTATGAGCGAGGAATTTACAGTCAATCGGAAGAACATCAAGCGCCCGCCGACTCATCCGGGCGTGTTGTTCGAGCGCGACATCCTGCCAGCGCTCGGGCGCCGCACGGTCGGCGAAATTGCGACGCTGATGGGAGTGAGCCGCCAAACGCTTCATCGCGTGATGGCGGGCGATACCGCGATCAGCCCCGAAATGGCGGTTCGGCTCGGCAAGCTATGCGGCAACGGTCCCGAGTTGTGGCTTACTCTGCAAGCGCGATACGACGCGTGGCACGCAACGCGCCGTCTTCGACGATCGATCGACAAGATTCCGACGCTGACCTGAACCGGTGGATGTTTCGCGCGGCAGCTATATAATGAACCCCTCAATTTGAAGGCATCGTCGCGGCGCGACGCGCTAATCGCGGACACGACAGGAGCAGACATGAGCGCGAATCCGAAAAGCCAGATCATAACCCAGGGGGCGCAGCGATCGCCGAATCGCGCGATGCTGCGCGCAGTGGGATTCACCGATACCGATTTCGACAAGCCAATCGTCGGCATTGCAAATAGCTACAGCACGATTACCCCGTGCAACCTCGGTTTGAACGTGCTGGCGAATCGCGCGGAGGCGGCAATCAAGGCGGCGGGCGCGATGCCGCAAGTCTTCGGCACCATCACAGTCAGCGACGGAATCGCGATGGGCACCGAAGGCATGAAGTACTCGCTGGTCTCGCGCGAGGTGATCGCCGATTCGATCGAGACCGCGTGCACCGGGGAATCGATGGACGGCGTGCTCGCGATCGGCGGCTGCGACAAAAACATGCCGGGCGCGATGATCGCGCTCGCGCGGATGAATATACCCGCGATCTTCGTTTACGGTGGAACGATCAAGCCGGGCCGCTATGGCGATCGCGACTTGACGATTGTGAGCGCGTTCGAGGCCGTCGGCGAATTCAGTGCGCATAAGATCGACCAGGCCGAACTGCTCGAAGTCGAGCGGCGCGCCTGTCCGGGCGCCGGTTCGTGCGGCGGGATGTACACCGCGAACACGATGTCCTCGGCGATCGAGGCGATGGGCATGAGCGCGCCCTACTCTTCGACCATGGCGGCCGTCGATTCGGAAAAAGCCGACAGTGCCGCGAAATCGGGCGAGATGCTGGTGGCGGCGATTCGGAGCGGACTCACGCCGCGCAAAATCATGACGCGCAACGCCTTCGAAAACGCGATCGCAGTCGTGATGGCGGTCGGCGGCTCGACCAACGCCGTGTTGCATCTGCTCGCGATCGCGCATGCTGCCGAGGTGCCGCTCAAGCTCGACGACTTCGAGGCGATTCGCCAGCGCGTGCCCGTGCTCTGCGATCTCAAACCGTCGGGCCCATACGTGACGACTCAACTGCACCAGGCCGGCGGTATCCCGCAAGTCATGAAGATGCTGCTGAAGCATGGCGTGCTGCACGGCGGCGAGATGACGATCACCGGCAAGACTATCGCCGAGAACCTGGCCGAGGTGCCCGACGCGCCGCGCAAGGATCAGCCGGTCATTCATCAGTGGGAAAGCCCGGTGTACGCCAAGGGGCATCTCGCGATCATGCGCGGCAACCTCGCGACCGAGGGCGCGGTGGCGAAGATCACCGGCATCAAGCATCAGGACATCACGGGACCGGCGCGAGTGTTCGATCGCGAGGAGGACAGCCTGACCGCGATTCTCGAGGGCAAGATCAAGGCCGGCGACGTGCTGGTGATTCGCTACGAAGGACCGCGCGGCGGCCCCGGGATGCGCGAGATGCTGTCGCCGACGTCGGCGATAATCGGCGCCGGGCTGGGCGATTCGGTCGGACTCATCACCGACGGCAGATTCTCCGGCGGCACCTACGGACTCGTCGTGGGGCACGTCGCGCCGGAAGCGCAGGTCGGTGGATTGATCGCGCTGGTGCACGAGGGCGATTCGATCACGATCGACGCGAAGCGGCAATTGCTGCAACTGAATGTGCCGGAGGACGAAATCGCGCGGCGCCGCGCACTGTGGAAGGCGCCCAAGCCGCGCTACACGCGTGGCGTGCTGGCGAAGTACGCGGCGCAGGTATCGTCGGGCAGTCTGGGCGCAGTGACCGACTAGAGGTCACGAACATGACTACGAAGGCAGACGTTCGGACGTTCTTCGCGGTGTTGCTTTCTTTCTCATCGGGTTGCATCCCAATGCATTCGACCGCCACGGTCAATGGAACGCTGTGCACCTCGAATGGTTGGGCGACGCCCGTTGGAGCATCGTTAAAATCCGAATGCGTATCTCCTGATGGCAAACCAGTGAGTAACTCTGAAGTGCACACCGGACTCTTGTGAAGATGACAATGGAGTCTTTTGCGGTAGCAGAGTGGCGTAGCCGACGCGCGGCAAGCTCGAGCACATTGCGACGGGACTACACCCGGGACCGGCACAACACGCTGATTCGGCGTCATTGATTAAAGTTCTTGCTGCCCTCTATGGTTCCTTGCGATACGGCGCCTTCTCGAATCAACTCTGAATGCAGTTCAACGTCTTCTTCGTTGCTGAGTATGTGGAGTACCCCATGGAAGTTCGCTGAGTGAGCGGGCCGGTCGTAAGGACTTGACGAACCGTCGCTATTGATCTGAACGGTTTCGAGACAATCGATTACTTTCTTATCTTTCAATAATAAGCTGTATTTCTGGGTCACACGTAGAACGCGCGAATCTGCTGATACCAAATGCTCCTCAGTGATCTTGATTCTGTTTGGAGTGAGAACTTGTGCCGTCGCGCTCAAAATTCGCGCATCCGTCTTTCCCCAGATCCCGGTTCGAACGTAGATCGTGCCGTCTCCGCGCTGTCCAAACAGCAGACTGGTCGGCGATGAGTGCGATGACGATCCATTGGATGACATTTCGTACAAGTGGCCTCCCCATAGCCCGATGATCTCTGGAGTTACTTGCGGAAGTACTAATTCGTTTTCTTGCTCATCAGGTGGCGCGCTCGGTTTCGCGATAGAAGGAGGTTCAGGGAGTGCAGGGCTTTGCCGGTGCATGATGGTTCCGCGCTGCTGGGCTGAAATCGGCGACGATAGAACGCCCATGAAGCAAACAAACAAAATAACAACTCTTATCGTGTCGTTCTTGAAAGTCTTTTGAATACGCACAAGGGCACACGCCGCAACTGTACACTTTAGGACTGTGGAGTTGATTCCGACACCCTCTATTCAGTATGAGTCTGCCGTCTTTCTTCCTCTAGCTGCTGCTGCGACAGTGGCTGACCCGCCGGTTTAGCCTGAGATCCGGCGGGCGGGGACGATGCGCTCGGTTGAGCAGCGACGGAACCTCCCGCTTCGCTCAAGCTAGCCGGTGCTCTTGTCGCCTCCGACGTGGTCCCAGGCGCGGCGCTCGCTTGAATCCCGTTCTCACGCCCTACCGCCGCCGCCGTAATCTCGCCATCTTCCCAAGGTGTTGTGTGTGTTTCAGATTGATGTGTCTCTTCGTTCATCAAGTTCATCTGAATCGAGGTGTATTCACCCTTTGGATAAAAGACGTAGCCATTGATCGAGAAGTTCGGATTCGCTTCGCGAGGCTGCAAGGAAAGTGCGTTGACTTGAGTCTCAGCATCTTGACGGGCTGCAACTTGTCCTTGAACACCGCCCGCCACGCCCCCTTGGGCTAGGCCAATGCCTCCACCCATCGCGGCACCGTATGCGGCCCCTGTAGCCGGCGCACCAAGCATCGCACCGACGGCAACACCGAGTGCAGCACCAAGCACCGCCCCGGCTATAGCCCCAACCGCGGCGTTTTTGGCAGCGCCCGTTAGGCCCGCTTTCAAAGCATTCGCGTCACCAGCTTCCTGAATAGCCTCGCCTGGAGGAACAGGGAGTATCTTTTGACCTTGCTGATTGATAGCGAATACCTGACTTGGCTCTACCATGTAAGGCTCATCGGTTCCGTTTGCGATCGCTATATCAACTGGGACGATTTCGCCGATCGGCTTCCCCGGTCGAGCCTGCATCGTAACTGCGCCTTTGCTTGGTGTCAGGGCAACTCGCGGGGTAATGGGAATCGGACGGGCGCTGGTGGCGCAACCGAAGACACCCGATGTGCTCAGAATCGCCATCCACGAAATCGCGGCCAATCGCCATCCAAAGCTCTTCTTCAGCATACTGCACCTCGACGGCTGACAGTTGAAGGAGAGCCGCAACTTTCGAGCATCCCCTGAGTGCCTGGCAGTTGTCAACGAGCAGTTAATGGGCGCTTTTTCTGGATAGCCGGATCCGACGTCCGCTCGACGCTGCGAACCAATGACGATACATTACGGCCGTCTTTTCACGGCGACGCCGGGCGCTGCCGATCGAGCGTTGAGTACAGCACGCCGAAGAGCCGGCGACTCGTCGCTAAACGCTCGAAATCAATCTGGAAAAGTGGAGTGGGGGAGCGGTTTCGAACCGACGGCCTCACGCTTGCCAAGCACGCGCTCTAGCAACTGGATCTCTGCCGGCGCGCGCTTCCCCCAATTGCGGCGGTCGAAGCTCGCAGCTTAGACTGCACGATGATGCGAAACTCCGATCGAGCATGGCAGCTATTCGGCGCCTCGGAGCCTTACGGCACCGTCGCCGGCTCGAGCCGATACGACCGGGCGGAACTCGACGCGGAGCGCCTGCGAGAATTTTTCGAGGCGGGCGCCCACGAGATCGCGGACGTCTTTCGCGTGATCGCCGAACGGCTGGATTCCGGCTTCCGGCCGCGGCGGGCGCTCGATTTCGGCTGCGGCGTCGGCCGGATGCTGATTCCGCTGGCCGCGCGATGCGACGAAGTCGTCGGCGTCGATGTGGCCGATTCGATGCTCGCCGAGGCGGCCCGCAACTGCGCCTCGCTCGACAACGTGAAACTGCTGAGCGGCGACGACTTGCTCTCGCGCGTCGAGGGCAAGTTCGATCTGATCTATTCATCGTGGGTGCTGGGTCATATGCCGGCCGCGAAGGGCGAGGCGCTGGTCGCGCGGATGGCCGAGCGGCTCAACGCCGGCGGCGTGGCCGTGCTGCAGTTCCCGTACGCATGGCGCGTCGCGAGATCGCGCAAATTGATGAACTGGGCGCGCAACACGATTCCCGCCGTCAACGGCCTGATCAACCTGGCGTCGCGGAGATCGTTCGGTTATCCGCTGATGCAGACCAACTTTTACTCGATAAGCCGCCTGCTCGACATCATGGACGAACACGGCTGCACGACCGCCTTCATGCGCTCCGAGCCCGATCACAAGTCAGTGCTGAGCGCCACCGCCTTCTTCTATCGCGGCTGAGCGCCGCGGCAAACGAGCAAGCGGACTGCGCGCGCCGCTTCCAGATAGATCGAGCATCCCGGCGCGGCGCTCGCCAGTATCAGCAACCCGAACAAGGCTGTGAAGATTTTCAAGCTATCCCCGGCGTCCCCGCAACCACCAATGCGTCGATCAGCCGGCGCGATAACTACTAGTTAGTCTCGCTCGACGCAAGCGATAATGCGACGCGCGCTCGAACAGAGCTTTAATCCGGGGCGGAACCAGGATCGCCCGCCGACAGCCTGCCCTCCTTCAGCCATCGATTCAGCGCCGGCGACAATTCCGCTTTGACTCTCGCCTCATAGTTCGCGAGATCATCTTCAGTCAGCACGCCTTTCCAGCGATTGTTGGTGCCGCTATGCAGAAAAGTCTCGTGACCGTTCTTGAATGCGCGCTCGAGGCCCGCCATGATCGCGCCGCCGTTGCGCTTCATCGAGTCGAACGTCGCCGCCTCGACCAATTGCGGCCACAGATCTTCAGGCGTCTCGATCCCGATGAAATCCGCGATCCGTTTCATCTCGCCCGACAGGTCGGCTTTCAAATCGTTGTAATGAACCATCAGCAGATTCGGCCGCTTCCTTTCCTGCCAGAACGAGCGCTCGAGATGAAAGAACGCCTTCGACATCATCGAAATCTTCGAATAGTCATCGGCCATCCAGTAGAGAAAAAACTCGCGGGCACTCTTCGGCGGGCGAAAGTACGGCATCCCGATCGCGTCGTCGGCGATTCCGATTGCGTCGAGTTGCTCCCACATCGCGGGCAGGACGCTGTTGAAGTGATTGAGGAACGACATGCACGCGTCGCGGCCGTCGCGCGCGACGTGGATATACTTGACCTCATCGTAGATCGGCAGCGCGTCGAGCGGCAGATGAGATTTGAGAAACCGCCGATGCGTCTGCGCCTCGATCATCGGCAGCGACACCTCGATCGGCATCTGGAACCTGGCATCGATCCACGGCGACAGATCCCACAACGGATGCGGCTCGGGCGATTGAAAAACCAGCAGGCTGACGATCTGCTGGGTCCAGGTGGTGCCGACTTTGGGCGCGGTCGCGATAATCACGTCGCCGTCGCGCGGTTGGTAGCCGGCCCATTGGCGGCTATCCATGATCCAGTTGCGAACGACGCTTTGCGGCGCGCGGCTCAGCATAGCAATTCCTCCAGTTGTCCCGCAGTCAAGAACGCGTTTCGCAGCCTACGCTTGACTGCCCGTTCCAGGCAACGGTTCGACGAGGCCGCATCGCGCGAGATTTGACATCGAGCCGCCCGGCGGACTAGCACCATCTCAATAGAACGGCGCAGCGAAAAATTCCGCACGGAGAAAAATCATGGCCGACACAGCTTCGAATCCATCGCAGATAATCCAGGTGAGCGAACTCGAATGGCAGTCTGTGACACCGGCTATCAAGGCTAAGATGCTCTGGTCAGACCCCGCGACCAAGCGGCGCGCCCAAGTGACGCGCTTTGAACCCGGAGCAGTCCTGCCGCTCCATAAACACGTCGGCGACGAGTTCCTTTACGTGATCGAAGGCGCAATCGCGGACGAGGCGGGCGTCACCGCGGCGGGCAGCGTCGGCTATCGTCCCGACGGATGTATCCATACCGTCACGAGCAAACACGGCGCGACAGTCTTCGCGATTATCAGCGGCGGTGTCGAGCCAGCCTCGGCGATCGGCGATGCGCCCCCGTCGCAAACTATCGTACTAAGCGAAATTCCCTGGAGCAGCGCGATGCCCGGCGTCAGCCAGAAGCCCATCTGGAGCGACAAGGCGAGCAAGCGCCGCGCAGTTCTCGCGCGTTTTGACGCGGGCGCGAAATTGCCGCTGCATAAGCATCTCGGTGACGAACTGATCTTCATGATCGAGGGCTCCAACTTCGATGAATCCGGTGAAGTCCGCACCGGCAACGCTAACTACCGCCCCAACGGATGCACGCACACGGTGTCCTCGAAGCACGGCGGCACCGCGCTCGCTTTCGTGACCGGCACCGTCGAGATGCTCAAGTAGCGCGGAAAAGACGGCTTTAATCGAGTGCTTGCACCGCTGTGCGGATTGCGTGCAGAGCGTCGGCAGCGCGGGCTCGGATTGCATCCCACGTCAGACCATAGTCTGAAATCGGGAAGTCGATCCCGAGTCTTGCCAAAGCGGCTATCAGTTCAGGCGATCCCACGTGCGTCATTTTGTTGCGGACCTTCACGATATCTTTGAGAATCGCGATCGCCCTGCGCGCGTTTTCTTGCTCGGATTCGGGCGCAACCGATTCCATCGCAACCGTTAGACGAATCAGCTTTTCTTCGCGTTTTACTCCCCGGTCTTCCGGCACTTTCTCATCAGGAACTTCAATCCATCTTAGCATCTCACCGAGATCGCCAACTCGAGCTTTGAAATCCTCAAAATTCGCGCAGGGGAATCCAAGAGAAGCCACTTTTTCGGCTGACCTTATCCGAACCAGCGGCTCGGTAAACTTTTTTTCCCAGACCGCGTTAAGGAAATCTATTGCAAGTGGCAATTCGCGTGGCGAGTAAGGCACGGCCGAGGACTTTGGCGTTGTCAGTTCTTCGTAACGCTCCCAACCTGTGGGCCTCATCTGAATACGTTCCCCATCTTGTGAAACGCGAGAAACGTACCCTTTATTGGCAAGCGCCTGCATTACGTACCTGAGCCCTCCGCTAGATACCGGAGGAGCAGCGCCTATGAGCGCAGTCACTATTCGAGGTTCAATGGCTATGGAAGCATGAGGCACTGCTTGATGCAAAAGTGTCTCGCCAAACCATTGAATGAAGTTGTCCTGCTGCTTCGAAATAGAGGGCAGCCGGTAGGATTCAACAATCGTTTGCAGCAGCGAAGTTGTGAGCTCTACCTGTTGGCTGCGCTGGCAAGCGAGTCGGATTCGGTGACTCACTAAGGCTCGTATCTCGGGTCTCGAATTCAACTGATCCTCCGCTGCCTGGTGCAATCGGAATGTGCCGCATGCAGGACAGTTGACTATCTTGGACTCGAGGCTGCTCTCATTTTCTATCTGAGCAGAGTCATAGCAAGCCGGACAATTGGGCATCACCCTCTTTCTCCCCGTTACCGGAGTTTGTCACTGCACCCGAATCGCTTTACAGGGCAAGGACGTAGCACGAAGACTTCAGGCATTCGGAACCTAATGGGAAATTGCTGCAGGAAATATGGAGCGGGTGATCGGTTTCGAACCGACGACCTCGTGCTTGGCAAGCACGCGCTCTACCAACTGAGCTACACCCGCTCTCCGATCACGGTAGAGAACTATCTTGATTATCGGCCATCGCGACGCAAGTCAAACATTATACCGAATGCGGCGTATCGAAGCACGGCTTCCCTCGCGACACGCGGCTCTCTCGACAGATGCGTCGCAAATCAAAAGCGGCCCGGATTAACCCGCGGCGCGCTTGCTCGACGAAACCGGCTCCGGTCTCAGCGCCACGAAGACGCGGACATAGTAATCGATGGCCGACCACACGCTCACCAGCATCGAGAGCCACAGGATGAACATCCCGGCCGCGAAAAAATCGACGTGAAAATAGGTGTAATGCAGCAGCAAGCCATGCAGCGCGATCGACTGCAGCGCCATCTTGTATTTGCCGAGTTCCTCCGCGCCGACGATGAGCCCCTCGGCCGCCGCGACCGCGCGCAGCCCCGTGACCATGATTTCGCGCGAGACCAGCACCACCACCATCCACGACGGGACGTGCGGCGCGCGCGCCATCCCGACCAGCATCACCAGCGCCGTGATGACGATCAGCTTGTCGGCCATCGGATCGAGAAATTTGCCGAGCGTCGTGACCGCGTCGTAGCTGCGCGCGAGGTAGCCGTCGAAGTAATCGCTGAGGGTGGCGACAAAGAACACGCCGGCGGCGGCAGTCGACGCGGCCGGCCCGGTGTCCAGCAGCAGCCAGACCAGAATCGGCGCCATCGCGATTCGAAACAGCGTCACCAGGTTGGGCGTGGAGAACATCACGATTGTGCGGCTCGGGACAGCGGACTCGCGCGTATTGTCCCGCCCTTCGAGAATAGGTCAATCAGGCGGAAGTGGCAAATCAGGGTGCGCGACGAGCGAATCAATCTTCGCCATCGCCGCCGGAGCCATCATGATGAGGCCCGAACGCGACGCCGCGTTTCGACGCCCGAATAAAATCGATCAGCTCGATCACTTCGGGCGCGAGATTGCCCGCTTCGAGCAGTCGCGCGATCGCGAGCTTCAGGTTCTGCCGCGTACCGAACAGCACGCCGAAGGCGTGGCGCAATGCGTGGATCGCCTGATTGCTGATGCCCGCGCGCTTCAGTCCGACGATGTTGATACTGCGGAGCGTGTGGGTGCCATCCATGATGCAGAACGGCGGCACGTCGCGGCTGGTGCGCGACAGCCCGCGCATCATCGCGAGCCGCCCGATTCGGGTGTACTGATGCACCACGCAATTGCCGGATACCAGCGCGCGATCGCCCAGCTCGACCCATCCGGCGAGCAGCGCGCCGCCCGCGATGATCGTCGAGTTGCCGATGCGGCAATCGTGCGCGACGTGCGAATTCTGCATCATGTAGTTGTCGTCGCCCATGATCGTGATCGCGCCATGCTCGCTGCCGCGATGCACCGTGGCGTATTCGCGGAACACGTTGCGATTGCCGATCTTCACCGCGCGCGGCGCGCCGCGGTAGCTGAGGTCCTGCGGCTCGTCGCCGATGACGGCGCCCGGATGCAGCACGTTGTCCTCGCCGAATTCGGTGATGCCGAGAATCGTGACGTGGCCGATCAGCCGGGTGCGCGCGCCGATGCGGATGGCGCCATCGACGAGGCAGAGCGGTCCGATCTCGACGCCCGGCGAAAGCTGGACGTCGGGGCCGACCACGGCGCTCGGATGAATCTTCGGGGGCGGCGAAGCGGCACCGTCAGGCATCGAAGCGGCTCAATGCAGGGTTCGCCGCTTTTTCAAATCGTCGGGATGCTCGTGATCTTCGGCGCTGCCGGCGTCGTCGGGCTCATAGCCGCCGCTGGCCCAGGTGCCGAGATCGACGAGTTGGCATCGCTCCGAGCAAAACGGCCTGAATCGATTCTGCTTCGACATGTCCACTGGCTTCTTGCAAATCACGCAGAGCATCGTACCGCACCTATCAGAGAAAACTGCCAGATGGTCGCGGCGAATGAAAGGCTGAAGACGCGCCTGAATCGGCGTTCAGTGTATGAACCGAGCCGCGATCGCCGCGCGCCCGGGATTGTTTCGGCATGACGCACTCCCCTTCGCACGCGCTAAACGTGCGAAGGGTGTGTGACTGTTCGGGAACCGAACCTACGAACCGAGGCCGGGACGCATCACGAACACGCTACCCTTGGGGCCGATTCGCACGCAGGAAACATCTGTGCGCTGAAACTCAGGCGTACAAATCGGCTGATCGACTGCCGGGCATTTATACAGATTGGGCGATAATAGCTGGCACTTTTCGAGTGCGAAGTTCACCGCGACCGGCTTCTCGCCTGCCGGAGGTTCCGTTGCGTTTTCTGAAGCACAACCGGCCATCGCGAGCATCGCGAGCGACACTGCTATTACGCCAGCGCGAAACAAGCGCGCGCCAGGCCTCACCATCGAAACGACATTCTTCTCCATCGATTCCTCCCCTCGATACTGACGCGTTTAACCCCTGACCTTGGCAGGGGGAGCGCTGGCCCCGAATGATGCCCCAAGTGCGCCCACGAATCTAATACACGATAGCCGCGAAATTCCAAATAGCAACAGAAAGGCGAAGTTGCGAAATTCGCCAGAAAACCTCGCCCCCGCATCGATCACGGCCGCCGGCGGTGCGGAACGTCGCCGGCCGATAATCGTAAACCAGTTGCTCGCGATAGCAACAATCGCTGCTCCGCACCGGGCCTTTGTACAAGAAACCGACGTGGATTTGAAGGCTCGATTGGCCGCTCGCGACCGCTGGCTGCGGCGAATCGGGGGCCTCGAACCTTGCTGAGAGCGGCAACGGGCGCCGCTTCAGGGGGCGGCGAACCAAATCGTGCTGAGCGGCGGCAATTCGATCATGATCGAGTCGTCGAACTCGTGCCACGGAATCGGCGCCGAATCGACGCCGCCCAGATTGCCAATATTCGAGCCGCCGTACGCGGCCGCGTCGGTGTTGAGTATCTCGCGATAGCGTCCCGGGCGCGGCACTCCGATCCGCAGATTGCTGCGCATCACGGGCGAGAAATTGCACACGCAGATCACGCGTTCGCCGCGCGCCGGCGCGATCCGCATGAAGGCGATCAGGTTGTCGGCGGCGGCGTCGGCTTCGATCCATCGAAAACCGGACGGCTCGGCATCGGCTTCCCACAGCGCCGGCGTCGCGCGGTACAGGTGATTGAGATCGCGCACCAGCGCCTGCAGCCCGCGATGCTCCGGGTAGTCGAGCAGGTTCCAATCGAGGCTGGCGTCGTGATTCCATTCGCGCCATTGGCCGAACTCGGCGCCCATGAAGATCAGCTTCTTGCCGCCCCGCGCCCACATGTAGCCGAACAGCGCGCGCTGATTGGCGAGTTGCTGCACGCGATCGCCCGGCATCTTCGAGAGCAGCGCCCGTTTGCCGTGCACGACTTCGTCATGCGAAATCGGCAGCACGAAATTTTCGCTCCACGCGTACAGCAGGCCGAAGGTGAGATCGCGATGGTGGTATTTGCGGTAGATCGGATCGAGCGCGAAGTACTCGAGCGTATCGTGCATCCAGCCCATGTCCCACTTGAAGCCGAAGCCGAGGCCGCCTATGAACACCGGACGGCTCACGCCGGTCCACGCCGTCGATTCCTCCGCGATCATCATGATGCCGGGGTTCAGGCGGTACACGTCCTGGTTGAGTTTCTTGATGAACGACAGCGCGTCGAGATTTTCGCGGCCGCCGTATGCATTGGGAATCCATTCGCCGTCGCGCCGACCGTAGTCGAGATAGATCATCGACGCGACCGCATCGACGCGCAATCCGTCAGCGTGAAATTCGCCCAACCAATAGAGCGCGCTGGCGGTAAGAAAACTTCTCACCTCGGCCCGCCCGTAGTTGAAAATGTAAGTCCCCCAGTCGGGATGATGCCCCTGGCGCGGATCCTGATGCTCGAACAGCGCGGTGCCGTCGAAGCGCCCGAGGCTGAACGCGTCCTTGGGAAAATGCGCGGGCACCCAATCGAGAATCACGCCGATTCCGCGTTGATGCAGCTCGTCGATCAGATAGCGCAAATCGTCGGGCGTGCCGTAACGCGCAGTCGGCGCAAAATAGCCGCTGACCTGGTAGCCCCACGAGCCGGTGAACGGATGCTCCATCACGGGCATCAGCTCGACGTGAGTAAATCCCATCTCGGTCAGATAATCGCCGAGCATCGGCGCTATCTCGCGATACGTGAGCGGACGATCGCCGTCCTCGGGCACGCGCCGCCATGACCCCAGGTGCAGCTCGTAGATCGACATCGGACTCTTGACGGCTTCGCGATTCTCCCGCTCCGCGAGCCATCGATCGTCGCGAAATTCGTAGCTCGATTCATACACTACCGACGCGGTCGCGGGCGGCGCTTCCATGCTCTGCGCAAACGGATCGCACTTCAGGAGCAGCCCGCCGTCGCGCGTGCGAATTTCATATTTGTAGTTGAAACCCGCGCCGGCGCCGGGAATGAACAGCTCCCAAACCCCCGAGTTGCCGAGCATCCGCATCATGTGCACGCGGCCGTCCCAGCGATTGAAATCGCCGACCACGCTAACGCCATTCGCATTCGGCGCCCACACCGCGAACGACACTCCCTTCACGCCGCCCATTTCGCGAACGTGCGAGCCGAGCCGGTCGTAGGCGCGCTCGTGCTTCTGCTCGCCCCACAAATAAAGATCGACTTCGCCGAGCGTCGGCAGAAACGAATATGGATCGTGAATCGTGATCGATTCGCCGTCCGAATAATGAATCCTCA
Organism: Candidatus Binatus sp.; assembly: GCF_030646925.1. Taxonomy (NCBI): domain Bacteria; phylum Candidatus Binatota; class Binatia (SeqCode); order Binatales (SeqCode); family Binataceae (SeqCode); genus Binatus (SeqCode); species Binatus sp. (SeqCode). The sequence goes on from NZ_JAUSKL010000087.1 coordinate 64,196, forward strand.
GTTGGTATGGAAAGACTTGGCCGTGACCTTCGACGATCGCCTCGAACAGTCCCGCCGGATCGATCATATGCATCGGGCGCGGCGCCTCGCCCGCGACGAGCAATTCAACCTCCGACGCCGACGGTCGAAACGCACGCACCACCACGCTTTGTCCGCGCGGATGCGCCCCCAGGATCGAATGCGGGTCGTGATGAATCAGCGTCAGCAGCCGATCGATCTCGTCGCGCTCTTTATGCAGTTCGCTAAGTGCTCGTGACATTACCAATTGCGAATTCCAACATTCAAGTTTAAACGATAGATTGAGTCGGCGCGACCCGAGCAAGCGGTCGGCGCGCTGCCCGCTCCCCTGCTGGATTGGGCAGCGCGCATAACGGACGATATGGATGTGAAAGGGGGACCGACTATCCATGCCGAACGCATATCAGGGCAACAGTTTGTACAGCTTCGATCCAATGATGGGGCAGCTCGAAGTGATCGAGCCGGGGATCGCGATGTTCCACGGCTACGCCAACTCCGCATTCGCATACGGGCGCGGCGAGATGCTCGCGGTCGATACCAGCTCGCGGACGATGGGCGCGATGGCGGTCGCGCGAATCCGCGAGGTCACCGCCGAGCCGTTCGCGTTCTTGATCTACAGCCACGGGCTTGGCGATCACGCCTTCGGCACCGAGGCGTTCATCCGGGATGCGATTGCGCGCGGATTTGCGCGGCCAAAGATCTGGGCGCATGAAGATGTCGCCGGACGCTTCGACCTGTTCCGAATGACCCGCGGATGGCACTCGCACGTCAATCGCATGCAGTTCGGCAACGCCAGCGCGGCCGACGAAATCTTCGGCGACGATACCTTCAGCTATCCGGATCTGACCTATCGCGGCACTCAATTTCTCGATCTTGCGGGAGAGCCCGTCGAACTGCATCATGCGATGGCCGAAACCGACGACGCGACCTGGGTCTGGATGCCCGCGCGGCGGCTCGCGATGGTTGGCGATCTGATCGTCTCGGCGATGCCCAACACCGGCAATCCCAACAAGGCGCAACGCTACACGCTCGAATGGGCGCAGGCGCTCGAACGCATCGCGCACCGAAAACCGCAATACGTGCTGCCGGGACACGGGCCGGCCTATCAGGGCGAGCAGATGTGCGAGGAGTTGCTCACCGAGACAGCGCGGGCGCTGCGCTACGTGCATGATGAGGTGGTGCAGCGGCTCAACGCCGGGCAATGGCCGATCGACATCGTCGAGGCGAACATCGCGCTGCCCGACGATCTTGCGGACAAGCCGTTTCTGAAGCCGGTGTATGGCTGCGTGCCGTTCATCGTGCGCGATGTGATTCGTCGCTACGCCGGATGGTGGAGCGGAGAGCCGTCGCAGATGTTGCCTGCGCCGCGCAGGGAGCATTGCGAGGACCTGATCGCGCTATGCGGTCGCGATGCAATCCTCGCGCGGGCGCGATCGCTGATGGAGGCGGGCGAACTCAGGCGGGCGCTGTCGCTGGCGGAGGTCGCGCTCAATGCCGACAAGGAGGACGCCGAGCCGCGCGCGCTGAATGCGGAAATCCTGGAGGCGATAGTGTCCTCGGAGCGATCGTTTATCGCGCGCAATTTCTTCGCCGCCGCCGCGAAGCAACTGAGAAATCACGCGATGTGACCGCGCCCGGCGCATACGGTTGCACCGCCGCGCGAAAGCCTTATGCTGATTCCGTCTAAGTTCAGGAACTAGATGGGACGGTAACCATGAAGGAAAAAGAGATCGAAGGATCTCTCTGGGACGTGTTTATCCACGTGCTAGCGGTGATAGCACTTTATGTGAGCATCGTGGGCGCGCTCACGGTGCTGTTTCAATACGTGAATCTCTCGTTAACTGACACGGCGGATGTCGAGGTCGACGTTAGGGATCGAATCCGATGGGGCGTGGCGTCATTGCTGATCTTTTTTCCCGCTTATGTATGGGCGTGGCGCTTGATCGAGATGGACCTGAGCGAGAACCCGGAGAAAAAGAAACTATGGGTGCGCACTTGTCCCATCTATCTCACCTTGTTTCTCGCAGGGCTGCTCGCGCTATCGGATCTCGCCTGCCTCGTCTACTACTTCATGAGCGGCGACCTGACGTCGCGTTTCTTGCTGAAGGTTATCGCAGTTTTGCTGGTCTCGGGTGCGGTTCTGTGGTTCTATCTGAGCGCTCTCCGCCGCGTCCCCGGCCCGCTACCGAGCGCGACCCGCGCCTTTGCGTACGCTACCTTTTTGCTCGTTGGACTACTCGTGATCGCCGGCTTTGCGACGGCGGGATCTCCGTCGCGCGCGCATCTTGCTCGCCTGGATGTTACACGGATAGAGAACCTGCAGGATATTCAACGAGAAATCGTTGAATACTGGCAGAATAAGATGGCGCTCCCAACCTCATTGGATCAGCTCAGCGATTCGATCTCGGGGTTCTCGCCGCCGCGCGACCCGGCTACCAGTGCATCATATGGCTATCATGCGGTCAGCCCTACTTCGTTCGAACTCTGCGCGGACTTTGCACTGAGAGATTTCGACACTGAGCACACGCTACCTTCCTGGACGCGAATGAGACTTGGTAAAATATACTGGAACCACGAGGCGGGACATTTCTGCTTTTCACGAACAATAGATCCCGCTCGTCATCCGCCCCACAAGCCCGAGGCCTAGGCCGGACCGGCTTGATTAACAGAGACGGCTGCTTACACCCGGTTGGATTTGGCGCTCTCCCTAGAAGCACCTTAACGCTCATCTTTGTGAATAGGAAGACGACTTAGAGGTCGTTAACGGACTTTCTGCTTCACCGACATCGCTGTATCGGTTATTTCTATCCTCTCGGATCTCTCATATGATGATTGCATCTTCGCGAGAGTGGCGGAATGGCAGACGCGCTGGACTTAGGATCCAGTGCCGCAAGGCGTGGGGGTTCAAGTCCCCCCTCTCGCATCAGCCAGAGCCGCTGCAAGCGCTCCAGGCATAGTAGTTTTGAAGTTCGGCGATGCGTCTTCAATCGAGCAGCCAGGCCAATCGGATCATCACCGCCGTGGTTGGTTCGACGCTCCTGATCGTCGGCGTCGCGATGCTGGCACTACCGGGGCCGGGCTGGATCGTTATCTTTTTTGGCCTCACGATCCTGAGCGCGGAATTCCTCTGGGCGCGGCTGCTGCTGAGACGTCTCAAGCAAGCCGGTCAAAAAGCCAGCGACATGGTTTCTCCGTCGCGTGCAGTTAACAGTGAAAGCAGCAAAGTGAGATGAATCGCGATCGCATCAACCTCGAGTAACAATAGTGATCCGGCGCGACCTTGGTGCGGTGAGTCAGGCGAGACCCGGACGAACTTCGGAATCGAAACGATCGAGGAAGTTGTCGATGGAATCGCCGCCGATCGGAGTCACCAGCAATTCCTGGACGCCCAGCGCCGCGAAGCGATTCAAGTAGTCGGTCAACTCGGCGGGCGGCGCAAGGATACCTTCGACGTAGCCGCCCGTCTCGGTCCATCGCGGCGCAAATCCAACATAGACCCGATGACTGATCGCGAAGCCGGCCAGGTCGCGATTTCGGCGCGCCGCGATCTCGCGAATCCAGGTGATCCGGTCGGCGAGCTGTTCGGGCTTCATCCGCGTGCCATGCCATCCGTCACCCAGTTCGACGGCGCGGCGAATCGCGCGGCGGCTGATCCCGCCGACCCAAATCGGGATGTTGCCCGCCTGTGGACGGGGACCGAACCGCATTCCGCTCAGATTGAAAAATTCGCCGTGATACTCCGGCACGTCGGCCGACCACATCGCGCGCATCAAGCTGATCGCCTCATCGGTATAGGCGCCGCGGCGCTCGAATGACACGCCGAGCGCGCTGAACTCCGCTTCCAGCCATCCGCTTGCAACCCCCGCGATAATCCGCCCCGACGAGAGGCAGTCCAGCGTCGCGAGCTCTTTGGCCAGATGGATTGCGTTTCGATACGGAACGACGATCACGCTGGTGGCGAGTTTGATTCGGCTCGTCAGCGCGGCAACGTAGGCGAGCGTCGCGACCGGCTCCATAATTTCGATCGCGGGCAGGCGGCCGCTGGACGCCGGCACCAGTAGATGATCGCTCACCCAGATCGTTTCGTAGCCGCTTTGCTCAGCGCGAATCGCGATCCGCGCGATGTCGCTCGCGGAGCCGCCGATTTGCGGCAAATGAATTCCGATCTTCATCGCGCCTCCTAAGGATTCAATGCGGCTTCGCGCTGGCGAGCATCGCAACTACCTGCCGCGCGGTGCCGATATCCACGTTCAGAGACTCCGCCGCTAGCTTCCATGCGTTGGCCTGATCGTTTTTCGCGAGGTACGCGCGGATCCGCGCCGCTAGCGACTCGTCAACGCGCGCATAAGCCTCCTTCGCGCGAGCCTCAGTGCTTTGCGAGCTAGCTGATTTGACTTTGTTGAGGCGATCCATGCCAAGTTGGGTCGGACATGGCGCCGTCTCGTACCACTTGCCGTCCTGCTGACCTATCATCCGGTTCAGCGTGATATCGCCGCGCTCCGCATTGTTGAATTGAATCTCAAGAACGTAAGTAGGCGCGACCGGATAGGTGCGGAATTTCGAATCGATAGATGCGTTAAGCGATAGCTTCGCGACACTTAGCCGATGGCGCTCGGGAATCGAATAGCGAAAGTGCTTCTTGAGCCAGCTATTCAGGTACGCCTGCCTGCTCTGATCGAAGCATGCCAGCGCCTCAGGTGCGACTAGTTTTTTAAGCTCAACGACGTCCTTCTTTCGGATCGCGGCAACCATCCGCTCGCCGAATTGGTGTTGCTCGGGCGTTATCTCCGCGGGCGTATCCTCGGTCATCGAGTCCTGTGCGCTACTATCGGCCGCCGACGTTGGCGCTCGATGCACTAGCGCCGGAAGCTGCGGTGGCGACGCCGCCGAATCGCCCGCCAGCGCGATCCCGCTGAGCGCGGCGAGCGCGATCGCGAGCATCGCAGATGCGCGCCGCACGCTCACTCGTGGTCGGGAATCAATTTCAGTTGTTCGATCCACGCGGTGGCTTCACTGTCCGACGGCGCGCGATAGTCGCCGCGCGGCGACAGCGATCCGCCCGATCCAACTTTGGGCGCGTTCGGGATGCAACTGCGCTTGAACTGGCTCAGCCGGAAGAAGCGATAGAGAAAGGTGTGCAGGTGCGCCTTGATCGTCGCGACATCGTACTGATGGCGATTCTCCGGCGCGATCCCCGGCCATCGCCCGGCTTCCTTGTCGCGCCACGCATGATGCGCCAAATAGGCGACCTTCGGCGGCGGATAGCCAAAGCGCAAAATGTAGTAGAGAAAAAAATCGTGCAGCTCGTATGGCCCAATCGTCGCCTCCGTGTCATGCGTCGGATGACCGTCGTCGTTAGTGCCGGGAATCAATTCGGGACTGATCGGCGTGCTCAGGATGTCGAGCAGCGTCTTGCTCGCGTCGCGGCCGAGGCTCTGATTTTCCGCCACCCATCGAATCACGTGCTGGATAAGGGTTTTCGGCACGCTCGCGTTGACGCTGTAGTGCGACATGTGATCGCCCACGCCGTAGGTGCACCAGCCGAGCGCGAGCTCGCTTAAGTCGCCGGTGCCTACCACCAATCCCGCATGCAGGTTCGCCAGCCTGAACAGATGACTGGTGCGCTCGCCCGCCTGCACGTTCTCGAAAGTGACGTCGTAAATTTCCTTGCCTTCGGCGAACGGATGCTCGAGGTCGCGCAGCATCTGCATGCAGCTTTCGCGGATGTCGATCTTCTCGGCCTTGCAGCCGAGCGCCTTCATCAGGCGATTCGCCTGCTCGAGCGTGCGCTCGCTGGTCGCGAACCCGGGCATCGTGACGGCGTAGATATTTTTCGCTGAATGCCCGAGCCGCTGCATCGCGCGCGCGCATACCAAGAGCGCATGCGTCGAATCGATTCCGCCGCTGACGCCGATTACGACGCGCTCGAGCCCGGTCGAGCGGAGCCGCGTCGCGAGTCCCTGCACCTGGATTTCGAACACTTCGGAGCATCGCTCGTCGCGCGTCGCCGGGTCCGACGGCACGTACGGAAAGCGCTCGTAAATGCGCTCCGGAATCATCTTCGCGCGGCGCGGCAATTCAGTCGTGAACGCGATCCGGCGAAAGCGCCTGAGCTTGTCGAGTTCGCGCTGCGCGTTGAGGCCGAAGGTATTCTGGCGCATCCGCTCCTGCGACAACCGCTCGAGGTCGATCTCCGAGCAGACCAGTTGCGGCTCATCCTTGAATCGTTCCGTCTCCGCCAGGATATTGCCGTTCTCCGCGATCAGCCCGTGGCCATCCCACGCGAGATCGGTGGTCGATTCGCCCGGCCCCGCCGCCGAGTACAGGTACGCCGCGATACATCGCGCCGACTGGCTGCTCACCAGCGTCCGCCGGTAATCCGCCTTGCCGACGGTGATATTCGAGGCCGACAAATTCAGCAGCATTGTCGCGCCCGCCAACGCCGCATACGACGACGGCGAAATCGGCACCCACAGGTCTTCGCAGATTTCCGCATGGATACTCAGCCACGGCTGATCCTCATGCTGGAAAATCAGGTTGTTGCCGAACGGCAGCCCGCGTTGACCCAGCAAATCGATCTCGTCGCGCGTCGCCGCGTCAGCCGACGTGAACTGGCGCGCCTCGTAGAATTCGCGATAGTTCGGCAGATTGGTCTTCGGCACGACGCCCAGAATCCTGCCGCGGCTGATGAAGACCGCGCAGTTGAACAGGTGATGATCGATCGCGAGCGGGGAGCCGACAACGGCCAGGATCGGCAGCTTGGCGCTCGCCTCGACGATCGCGGCGATACCGGCGAGGCATCCGTCGAGCAGCGCGCGCTGCTGGAACAAATCGTCGCACGAGTAGGCGCTGATCCCCATTTCCGGAAAAAGCGCGAGCACCGCTTTGCGCTCAGCCGCCTGCTTGAGCAGCGCGATGGTTTGTTCGCTATTGAAGGCTGGGTCGGCGACGCGGATCGCCGGCACGCCGATCGCGACGCGCACGAAATCGTGGCTATAGAAGTTGAAGAAATTTCCCGTCACTTCGTCTCCGCCGCTGACGAATCGCGCATCATCTTCTGCGCCAAGCGCCGCGGCCGATTTTTATCCGCTGCATGCCGCGCCGGGCGTTCCACCGGCTCGTTTGCGCGCGTCATTAACGATGACTCTGCCGCTTGTTTCGGGCTGGTACAAGATGGGTCACCTGGCGCCCGCGCCCGCCGGAGGGCGAGTCGCCGCTCTGATACCTCGCCCGTTACTTTACGGGAGAGGGCGCCGAAGTCGCGGAACGCTACGAGGCAGGTGAGGGTGCCGGATCGCCTGCTAACGCACTTTCGCTCGATTGCCATCGATCTCAGCAAGCACCCGCGCGATTTCTTCGACTAGAGCATCCACGCCGGTCATCACGTCGGAGTTCCAGAAACGGAGGACCCTGAATCCCAAGCTCTCGAGGTGCCTGGTTCGGGCGTCGTCGTAGCGCTTGAGCTGATCGAGATGCTGTTCGCCGTCGAGCTCGACTATCAGCCGCGCTTTGACGCAGCAGAAATCGGCGATGAAATCATCGATCGGAACTTGTCTTCGAAATTTCCAATTCTCGAGAGCTCGATTCCGCAGGATCGACCAGAGCCGCTTTTCCGCATCGGTGGCTTCGCGACGCATCTTGCGCGCGCGGGCGAGATCTTTGCTCGAGGTCAATCGCGGTGGAACGAAATCGGGCATGGATGAAGAATCGCACAATATGCTAGCAGCGGTGAACTAGCAGGCGATCCAGCACCCTCACCTACCTCGTCGCGTTCCGCGACTTCGTCCTCCTCTCCCCTAAAATAACGGGCGAGGTAAAGAAGAGGCGCCGACTCGTATTGTCAGCTTGCAAGAGCGGCGAATTGCTGCCCCCCTCTCTTTTCTAACAGCGCGGAGCGCGCATCCCTCTTATTGCGATTCGGCCCTGCGGCCCGAAGTCGGCTTCGCGTCGCCCCAGGAAGCGGCCCCTTCGAAGCTCAGGGTAAACTCCACCCGTGAGGGGTTTCGGGAATTATTCTTGCCCTCCTGCGCGGCCTACCTGCCTCAGTGCGGAGGGCCGGGGATCAGCTTCAGCTTGTTCTGGCGCGGCGGGCTCTTCGCGCCCGCGGCGCCCGCAGCCGCGCCGGTCGCGGCGCCTGCGCCGCGACGTCCGCGCGTCTTGACCGGGATGATACCCCGTTCCGTGATGTCCTTGATCTTGTGTTTCTCGCCGCGCCCGCGCGCGGAATCGCTCGCATGATGATGCGCCGAGCCGGGCGGCGCCGACGGCAGTATCGGATGCTTCGGCTGATCCATCCCGAGCGCGTGACGCTCGAGTTTTTTGATCTTGTCGCGGAGTTCGGCGGCGCCTTCGTAGTCCAGTTTCTCGGCCGCTTCCATCATCTCGCGCCGAAGCGCCGTGATGCGATCGGAAAGTTCGTGCGGCGGGATAAATTCTTCTTCGGACTTGCCGTCGCCGATCTCCGGCACCACCGCCCATTCCGGCGAATACATCTCGACCAGGGACGCGTCGATCGCTTTGACGATCGATTTCGCCGTGATGCCGTGCTCGACGTTGTAGGCGACCTGCTTGACGCGGCGCCGATCGGTTTCGTCGATCGCCTGGCGCATCGATTTCGTGATCGTATCGGCATACATGATCACGCGGCCGTTTAAGTGACGCGCGGCACGGCCGGTGGTCTGAATCAGCGAGCGCGCGGCGCGCAGAAATCCTTCCTTGTCGGCGTCGAGAATCGCCACCAGCGACACTTCCGGCAAATCGAGTCCTTCGCGCAGCAGGTTGATTCCGACCAGCACGTCGAAATCGCCGCGCCTGAGCCCGCGGATGATTTCGACCCGCTCGATCGTTTCGATATCGGCGTGGAGATAGCGCACGCGGATGCCGAGGTCGTGGTAGTAGTCGGTCAAATCCTCGGCCATTTTCTTGGTGAGGCAGGTGACCAGCACCCGCTCATTGACGGCCACGCGCAGACGAATTTCTTCGAGCAGATCGTCCACCTGCGTGCCGGCTTTGCGCACTTCGATCTGCGGGTCGATAAGTCCGGTCGGCCGAATCAACTGCTCGACGACCAGCCCGCCCGACCTCGCCAGTTCGTGATCGCCGGGAGTCGCCGACACGTAAACCGCCTGACTGACGTGCGATTCCCATTCCTCGAAGTTGAGCGGGCGATTGTCAAGCGCCGACGGCAGCCGAAACCCGAAATCGACCAGCACGCTTTTCCGCGAGCGATCGCCGCGATACATCCCGCCGATCTGCGGCACCGTCACGTGGCTTTCGTCGATGAAGTAGAGCGCATTCTTCGGAAAATAATCGAGTAGCGTCGGCGGCGCCTGTCCCGGCGAACGCCCGGTCAGATGACGCGAGTAGTTCTCGATCCCCGGACAGAAGCCCATCTCCGCCAGCAACTCCAGGTCGTAGCGGGTGCGCTGTTCGAGGCGCTGCGCTTCGAGCAGGCGATTCTCCTGGCGATAGAACTCGAGCCGCTCTTTCAATTCGATGCGGATGTTCGTGACCGCGATTTCCATCCGATCGGAGGTCGTCACGTAGTGCGACGCCGGATAGATCGCGACGCTCTGCAGCTTGCGGATCACCTTGCCGCGCAGCGCGTCGATTTCGTACATCGCTTCGATCTGGTCGCCGAAAAATTCGATCCTCACCGCGCGCTGCTCCTCGTATGCGGGAAACACCTCGACCGTGTCGCCGCGCACGCGAAACGTCCCGCGATGAAAATCGTAATCGTTGCGCTGATACTGGATATCGACCAGCTTGCGCAGCACCCGATCGCGCTCGATCGTTTGCCCCTCCTCCACGAACACCACCGTCTCGAAATAAACTTCCGGCTCGCCGAGGCCGTAGATGCATGACACCGACGCGACGATCAGGACGTCGTTGCGCTCGAGCAATGCCTTGGTCGCCGAATGCCTGAGCTTGTCGATCTCGTCGTTGATGCTCGCGTCCTTCTCGATAAACGTATCGGTCGAGGGGACGTAAGCCTCGGGCTGGTAGTAGTCGTAGTACGAGACGAAATAGCGGACCGCGTTGTCCGGAAAGAGGCTCTTGAACTCGTTGTAGAGTTGCGCGGCGAGCGTCTTGTTCGGCGCCATCACGAGCGTCGGACGATTCACCCGCTCGATCACGTTCGCCATCGTGAACGTCTTGCCCGAGCCGGTTACGCCGAGCAGCACCTGATGCGGCACGCCGTCGATTAGATTGCGGGTGATCGCGTCGATCGCGGCGGGCTGGTCGCCCTCGGGCTTGTAGCTCGATACCAGCCTGAAGACACCCTCTTTGCCGCGCGCCAGTGAAAGCATATCGACCCGTGAGTTTATCAGAGATCGAGGCGATGGACTAAACGAGCCGGCCGAAATGGCGCCTGTATCGCGATCAACGCAGCTTGGTAAAGACCTGAAGAAGGCGGCGATGGCGTCAATAGGGCAAAGTGAACGCGCGCTAATCCGGCGCGAGGCACCCCCAAAAGAGGTAACTTTCATCCTCTTCAGAGTAGATTCCGGCTTTTTGACATTATTCGCCGGGAAAAAGACCCTTGTTTGATCGGCCCTTTCTCAAGTTAAGCGAGCACATCCGGATGGCATCAGTGTTGCTGCTAATCAAGGTGGTGAGGTGGGCAGGCTGAAACCGAAACCGATCATCCGTGCGAATCTTTCCCATCAAATCCCAAACCTGACCAGCAATCGAGCGTCTCACGGAAACTCGGATCACGCTCACTTTTCCAGGAGGGCTAGTATGAAGAATCGAAGATTAATTGCTTTCGTCGCGTGCGCGTTACTCGCGATAGCCGCGCCCGCAATGGCGGATTTGTATTCCGCGGGACCCGCCGGCAAACGATTCGAGCGATGGCTCACCCGCCATCCCAATGTCGCAAGTCAGCTGTCGGCAAATCCCTATCTGGTTTACAACCCAGGATGGCGTGCGGAACATACGGACGTACAGGAATTTTTCGAGCAGCATCCGGATGTATGGCAAGGGATGGCGGCTGAGAGTAGGAAGTATTACAGTGACCGCTTCCGGCAGTTCCTCTCGAATCATCGGGAGATCGCTCGCGACATATCCGAGAATCCGTCCCTTTTGTACAATCCCGTGTACCTCGACGCGCATCCGAGGCTTCAAGAATTTCTCGCGCAGAATCGGTCTGTCTGGCAGTGGGGTTCCTTGGGCACCGAGTATGCGCGTGTCCCGGACAACTACGGCGATGCGTGGGGCGACTACGACGAGAACCGCCAGTGGCACGACTACTATTGGTGGCATCAGAATCGTCCCGATTGGTTCTGGTCTCATCATCCTGAATGGGCCGCGAATGAACCCGCCTGGCGCGACTACGACGGCGACTTCGACGAAACCCGCCAGTGGCACGATCGCAACTGGTGGGCACAGAATCGCGCCGATTGGGTAAAGACGCATCATCGCGACTGGGGCGATTGGGACGAAAATCGCCAGTGGCACGATCGCGACTGGTGGGCGCAGAACCGCGTCGACTGGGTCGCGCGCAATCGCACCAACTGGCTCCAGCAGCGCCAGACCTACGAGCAGGCGCTCAGAAACGCTCAGGCGAAAGCACAGCAGCAGGATCTGAAGATCAAGCAACTGCGCGATCAGCAGCGTGCATCGCAACTGCAAGAGCAGTCACAGCGGCAGCAGGCTGCCCGACTTGAGCAGCAAAGACAGCAGCAGCAGGAATCGGCAAGACTCGAGCAGCAGCAGAAAATGCATCGGATGCCGCCGATTGAAGTCGCGCCCCCGATGCACAAGATGCCTCCTGCGGGCGTTGGCGTGAGCAACGCGCCGCCGATGCACAAGATGCCGCCGATTGCCGTCCAACCGCCGATGCATAAGATGCCTCCTGCGGGCGTTGGCTCGGGCAGCGGCGAGGAATCCAGGATGCATCGCATGCCGCCAGTCGAGGCCGAACCCAAGATGCATAAGATTCCGCCGATTGCTGCGGAGCCTCGGACGCCGCAGGCTGGCTCAGACGTGGCGCAGCAGAACATGAAGAAGATGAACAAACATGGCAAGGCCGAACCGGCTCCGCAGGGCGCCGTCCATGAATCGAAGGAGATCAATGGCGGCGCCGGCGAAGTGAATCACTAGACCTTGAGCATTCCAGCTTTGGGTCGTAACGAATGAGATAATCGGGAACCCAAATCAGGATCCCCGATTTTGATACGCAAGATGAAATTGAATAAGTGAGATTGGTGCAGGGAGGAAGGAAGATGAAGCGACTACGAACCGCAGCCCTGATCGCGAGTGCCGTGCTGACATTCGCGGCTCCAGCGTTCGCGCAGGGATGGTTCTCTGGCGCCGACGGCCAGACTTTCCAGGAATGGCTCTCGGGTCATCCAAATGTCTCGCGCAGTCTGGGCGCCGATCCCTATCGAATCTACGATCCGCAGTGGCGCGCCAATCATCCCGAGCTGCAGGATTACATCCAGAATCATCCGGGCGTATGGAACAACCTGCGCGCGCAAGGATCGACTTACTACGACCAGCGCTTTAACGAGTTCCTGGCCAATCATCCGCGCTCGGCGCGCGAGCTGCGCGCGAATCCGGAGTTAATCTACGACCCGCGCTTTCGCGCTCAGCATCCGGAGCTGAACGAATTCTTGGCGACGCATCCAAGCGTCTGGCGCGCCGTCAAAAACGATTATCGGCCTGTTCCGATGCCCAACCGATGGGGCGCGTACGACCGTAATCGTCAGTGGCGTGACTACACCTGGTGGCATGAAAACGATCGCGATTGGTTCTGGAAAAATCATCCTGAATGGGCAGCGAACCATCCTGATTGGCGCGACAACGACGGCGATTGGGACGAGCACCGCCAGTGGCACAATCGCGATTGGTGGGCGTCGAATCGTCGCGATTGGGTAGAAGCTCATCATCCGCGCTGGTTCGACAAACACGAAGCCCACGCGGAACGGAAGGCGCAAAAGGACGCCGAGAAAAACGCCCGGCACGCGCAGAAGGATGCGGCCAAAGAGGCCAAGGCCGAGTCCAAGCACGATCAGGGACATGGCCGCGGGCATGGCAAAGGACACGACAACGACTAATCGATGCAGAATCAATCGACCGCCCATGCCGCAGGCATTGGGGGCGGCTGGTGTGCGAAAATCGGGACTTCGAAGGAGGTCCCGATTTTTTATCCGTCATGATTTCGTCAAATTGTGGCAACCCGTTATTCGCGCAATTGTAAAAATCTCAACTGCCCTCGCCGGGACGTATTGCATTTACGCCACGAATATAACTATATTTCCCCGTCAATTGGGCCACGCGTCCGTTTGTACGTATCGAACGCGCCGGGCCGGGGGCATACGGGGTTCGTTCTGCGCATACCACGCACTCGGGTGAGGAGGAGTTCATGAGATTGAAATCGAGACTAGTTAAGTCGGCTGCGACGATTGTAGGCGCCGTCTTTTTGGCGAGCAGCTTAAGCAGTTGCGCGTATCTGCGGCAGCCGCGCTCATGGGGAAACTGCGCAATCATCGGAGCAGCATTGGGTGCCGGCGCGGGAGCAGCCTCCGGTATCGTCATCGCTGACAACGTCCGCGGCCACGGCGACACCTCGAGCGACGCGAAGACCTGGGGTGGAATCGGTGGCGCCGCTGCCGGTGCACTGATTGGCGGTCTCGCCGGACATTACATTTGCGATCCAATCATTCCTCCGCCTCCTCCGCCGCCGGCGCCTCCACCGCCTCCTCCGCCGCCGCCGCCACCGCCGCCGCCTCCTCCTGCCAAGGAGAAGCTGGTTCTACGTGGCGTGCACTTCGACTTCGACAAGTCGAATATCCGGCCGGGTGATGCGGCAGTTCTGGATGAAGCCGCGGCCACTCTGAAGGCCAGCCCGAACGTCGCGATCAACGTCAACGGATACTGCGACGCGATCGGCAGCGTCGAGTACAATCTGAAACTGTCCGACCGCCGTTCGAACTCGGTCGTGGATTACCTGGTGAAGGCCGGTATCCCCGAGAGCCGTTTGATTCCGCACGGCTACGGCAAGAGCGATTTCGTCGCGACCAACGACACGGCCGAAGGCCGCGCTCAGAACCGGCGCGTCGAACTGATGCCTCAATAAACGAGTTCGGTCAAAACTGAACGTCAGCCAACGGCCGCAGTCCCACTCGGGGCTGCGGCCGTTTTCATTTCGATCAACTGAACGCGTTGAGGATCCGCGTCCGGAAGTTTCTTTCCTTCTCCAGACACAGGCTAAAGCCTGTGCCACCTCACCTGTGCCGCTCCTCAGAGATTTACCTGAGCGACCCAGGATTCAGCCAATCTGAGATTCCTGCGTTAGCCTGTGGAGGTTCTGTCCATGTGAGGGGCTTCAGCCTGTGAAGTTTTCGCGCATTTCACGTATTTTCACTGACCTGCATTTTTGCTATACACATTCGCGGCGACACTGGGAGGCAACTTGGGAAGGAGGATTAACAACATGAGAATCCGGGGATTGCTCACCGCGCTCGCGATTGTTGCTTTGACTGTTCCGATGCCGCGCCTGAGTTGCGCGCAAGATTCGCCTGACCCATCACCGATTTCGAAGGTCGCGATCACGGTGCCGATTCCCGACGCCGCTTCGCCGGCGGCGGGGCAAGGTGCCGGGGTGCCGGATTCGGCTGCGCCCGCTCCGAAATCAACGCTCAAGGAAAAGGTGCAGGCATTCGTAAAAAAAATCACGCCTGATCGCCTCAAACGAGATATCGAATTCAAAACTGCGGCGGAGACCTTCCCGCAATTCTGTCAGCATTGGGAGCAGAATCTGCGCGAACGCGAAACCAACAATCTTCAGAAGCTGATCTATACGCTCAAGCAGGGCTTCGAAACCGCGACCTATACCGGCTATGGAAAGATCGCCGGTTGCGAATGTCATCAGTCGAAGGACGGCTACTCAATCGGCAAAATCACCTACGAGGAATTCATTTACTACTTGACGGGGAAGACCAGGGACGAAGCGCGCAAGACTGCTCCGCAAACAGTCAGCGATACTCACACGACTGAGATCTTTCGCTTCGAAAAGAATAAGTGGTTCTACTAGCCGATTAGTCAGTGAGTAGGAGTGCTCCTTGAACCCTCTATCGGCTATCGTAGATAGACTTCATAACCTCTTCGAGGGCGCTAGCGACGGAAGCATAGAACGGCCCGAAACTATTCACTGGGCCGTTCTTCCTTTCACGCTGGGAGCGATGGCTCTTGCGTGGGATACGATTGTCCTGCCGCTAGCAGCGCCACGTTGGATCCCGCCTCGATACTGGGGGAACATGGCGTCGAATGTAGCCTTGGTTCTTGTCCCTACGACTCTTTCGTTCACCGCGCGCTCCTGTTCATCAAGCCAACCGGGGCAAATTCAATGAGTCCCAAAAGACGATTTGGATTTTTTTTGCGCACGATGAACGTGTGGTTTCTTGGCGCCTGCACAATAGGAATTGTTTCTTCAACATACGGTCTACTTACCGGTCATTCCTCCCGAGTGCTTTCCGGGATCCTCGTAGCCGAATACGTCATCACGGGGCTGGCTTCAGTGAGATTTCCGCTAGGCGGCAATCGGTAGAACGTGGATTCGATTGCCGGAACCGTCCTACTAACAGCGCGTAGCGCGCATCTTGTGGCCCCAGGAAGCCCGAAACCCGTGAGGGGTTTCGGAAATTACTCTGCTCTTCCCCGCTCTCACTTTTGCTTTCCACGCGCGCGCTCAGTTCAGCTCCTTACTGCTGTAGCCGAGGATTCGGCGCGCGATAATGATCATATTGATCTGCTGCGTGCCCTCGAAGATATCGTTGATCTTCGCGTCGCGCATCCACTTCTCGACCAGATGCTTGCGCGAATAGCCGATCGGCCCCAGCAACTCGACCGCCTTCTGCGTGATCAGCGTGACCGCGAGTCCCGCCTTGGCCTTCGCCATCGACGCTTCCAGGCTGTTGCGCTTGCCGAGATCGAGCATCCACGCCGCGCGCCACGTGAGCAGCCGCGCCGCCTGCAACTGTACTTCCATTTCCATGAAGTCGCGCTCGATCGTGGTCAACCGCCGCGGTGAAATCCCGTAACGGATCGCCACCTTCTGCTCTTTCAGGAAATCGCGCACGAAATCGAGCGCCGCGCGCCCTACCCCGATCGCCATCGCCGCAACGATCGGCCGCGTCGCGTCGAAGGTCGCCATCACGTCCTTGAAACCGCCTTCGCGCTTGACCTCCGCACTGCCGAGCAGATGATCGAATGGCACGCGGCAATTGTCGAAAACGATCGCCGCGGTATCCGATGCGCGAATTCCGAGTTTGTTCTCGACCCGCACCACGTCCATCCCGGGCGTGTTGTGCTCGACCACGAACGGCTTGATTCCCGCACGCCCCGCGCTCTTATCCACCGTCGCCCACACCACGACGAAGCCCTCGGATTTCTCCGCCGCCATCTCGCCCGCGGTGCAAAAAATCTTGGTGCCGTTGATCACCCAGTGATCGCCGTCGCGCGTGGCAGTCGTAGTGACGGCGGCTGAATCCGAGCCGCATCCCGGCTCAGTGATCGCCATCGCGCCCCACTTGGGCTTGCCTTCGCGAAATCGTTTCAGGAATCGTTCTTTCTGCTCCGCGGTGCCAGCCGCCATCACTGCCGCGCCGCCAAGGCCTGCGTTTGGCGTCGATAGGAACAGGCCCGCGTCGCCCCAGCATAGTTCTTCGGTGCTCAGCACGGTGTAGAGATTGCGCAATTTCGGACCCGCGTCGGCTTTCGCGCCGTCGCCGGCTTTGTCCTTATCGTTGCCGACCTGGACTTCGGCCATCGCGGACGCCGACCACATCGATTCGTAAAACTGCGTCGG
The DNA here is from genome assembly GCF_030646925.1 of Candidatus Binatus sp. NCBI lineage: Bacteria > Candidatus Binatota > Binatia (SeqCode) > Binatales (SeqCode) > Binataceae (SeqCode) > Binatus (SeqCode) > Binatus sp. (SeqCode). Next base: position 81,027 of record NZ_JAUSKL010000087.1, read on the forward strand.
CTTGACGTGCTCGTGCTCGTCGCAGTCGCGCGAAATCGGCCGCATCATTTGCTCCGAAACCATGCGATACATCTTGAGCCGATTGACTACTTGCGGTTCGAGTTCGAAATCGATCATCGGGTTTTCTCCGCGTGCCACCTAAACAGTTGCGATTCCATCGATCGCGGCGAGACCGCGCGCATTGCGCAGCCACATCTCCACCGGATGCTCCCGGATGTAGCCGTGGCCGCCGAGCACCTGCACCGCGTTGTCAGTAATTTTGAGCGCGCTCGCCGCGACGTAATTCTTGGCGAGGTAACTTTCCTTGAGCGCGTCGCCGCCCTTGTCGAGTTTCGCCGCCGCTTCCCAGATCAGCAGCCGCGACGCGTCGATTTCGATCGCCATGTCCGCGAGGATAAAAGCGATCGCCTGCTTGGTCGCGATCGGCACGCCGAACGCCTTGCGCTCCTTCGCGTAGTCGCGTGCGTATTCGTAAGCGGCGTTCGCAACGCCCACTCCCATCGCGGCAAACGCGACGCGCGACTCGCTCATCAGGCGCGAAAAATCGATTCCCTTGTCGCCGCCGAGCCGCGCGTCCGCATCGACGCGGCAATCGTTGAGGGTGAGTTCGTACGTCGCGAGCGCCTTGAGTCCCATGTTTTTCTCGCGCTCTGAAATCGTCACGCCGGGCGCGTCGCGCGCATTGCGATTAATAATGAACGCATCGACGCCCGCGAATCCCTTGCCTGCATCGGTCGCCGCATACACCAGGATATTGTTCGACTCGCTCGCGAGCGGCACGTTGCATTTGATGCCATCCAAAATGAATCCAGCGCCGTCGCGCTTCGCGATCGTCTGCATCGCGGTCAAATCAAAGTCGAAGCGCGGCTCCATTATCGCGGCAGTCGCCGCGGCGAAATCGGCGCCGCAAAAATGTTTCAAAAATTTTGCGCGTTGCTCGTCGGTGCCCATCTCGAGGATCGGAAATGCGAACAGGCGCGGCGCCAGCACGTGCAGCGCGATCGCAAAATCGCCGAATGCCAGTTCCTCCGCGACAATCGCGCCGGTCACCGCGGATCGCGCGTCCCCGCCACCGCCGAACTGCTCCGGGATTGCGCCGCTGACCAGGCCGAACTGCCACGCCTTCGCTACCAGTTCCGGCGGGATGATACCGCTTTCGTCGGCCGGACGCGCCGCGGCGCGGATTTCCTCGCGCGCGAAACCGCCGACGCTGTCGCGGATCATCTGCTGCTCTTCGCTGAGTTCGAAATCAATCATTCATCTCTGCGCGCATGTAATTGTGAGCGCCCTCACGAGCTAAAGTGTTACTTTAATTTCTCAGTTTTCGATTTCGACCGTTCGCCGCGTGCGCGCCGACTCGTACGCCGACTCAACCATCGCTTGCACCGATACGCCCGCCGCAAACGGCGGATCGGGGATGCACTCCCCTTTCAATGCGGCGACGAAAATCGCGTTTTCGATCGCATACGGAATCGCGAAGCAGTCCTTCATCGGCGCGAGATACGGCCGTTCATCCAGCAGGATCTCGCTGAAACGGCGCATCACTTCGTCCGGCTCGATCGTCTCCAAATCTGCGCTCTCGCCGCGCTGAAACACAATCGGCCCGAGCGTGTCGTAGTCCGATGCCACGAATAAATTCTCGGCGAATACTTCAAGCCGCCGATTGCTCGGACGGCCGAGCATCCGATGCCATACCGAGGTAAGTTGGCCGTGAAACCCGCCCGCAAATTCCATCTCGATCGCACCGGAATCCTCGACGCCGTTCGCGCCGTTCAGATTTCTGGTGACGCACGAGACGCGCGCAATCGGTCCGAACATCCAACGCAGGATGTCAAAATCGTGCACGCTGTGCTCGATCAGCGTGCCACCCGCCGTGAGCGACGGATCGTTGCGCCATGCACTCGCATGAACGCCGCGCGTCGGAAAATCCTGGTCGTCGCGCATCATGATCGCGAGCATCCGGCCGACGCACGGATCGGCGAACATCGATTTGATCACGGTGTAAGCCGGCGACAGTCGCATCACCAGACCGACTTGCGCGAGCACGCCAGCCGATTCGATCGCGGCGGCCATCTCGGATGCGTGCGCGGTCGTCATCGCGAGCGGCTTCTCGCAAAAGATGTGCTTGCCGGCGCGAGCGGCGGCGATACACACCTCGCGATGCATCGCGGTCGGCATGCAAATCCACACCGCGTCGATCGCCGGATCGCCGATGATCTCCTCTGCCAACGCGACCGCGCGCGCATCCTGCCATCGCGACGCCAGCGCCTGCGCTGCACTCGGCACGACGTCCGCAACCGCGACGACGCGCACGCTTTGCTCGGTGCGATCGGCAATCAGCCGAAGCATCCGCGAATGCACCTGCCCAATCAGTCCCGCGCCGATGATTCCGACGCGAATCACGCCTTCGACGGACATCAGAGGTTCCCCGATTTTTCGTCGCGCCGGATTTTCTCGAGTTCGCGCTCGCGTTTGTACTTCGTCGGATCCTCGATTGTTTTCGACGGCGGCGCGATCGGCTTGCGTATTTTTTTGATGATCGCGCCGCGCGGAGATTTTTTGGTTTTTCGTTGTGGCATGGCGATTACTCTGCGAAGCCGACGAAGCTCATCTGCAGCCCGGTGGTTTTTCCGCCTGCCGCGCGCCGCGAGAAAAACCGCTCGGAGGCGCATCGCGTGCACGGCCCGACCGCGCTGATATTCACGTCCGCCAATCTCGCGCCAATCAATCGATCGCGCACGAGGCCGCGCAGATCGAGATACGCCTTGCCCGGACGGCCGGCGCGCGCATGACGCTCGCTGCCTTCGATCTCGCGGACAAAGCGCTCGGCCAGCGTCGCATCGACCTCGAAGCAGCACGGCCCGATCGATGGACCCAGCACCGCGCGGATATTCTCGATATCGGCACCGAGCGACACCATCGCATCGACGCCGTTCGCCACGATTCCCGCGATCACGCCGCGCCATCCCGCGTGAATCGCGCCCGCGATTTTCCGCTTCTCATCGATCATCAAAATCGGCACGCAGTCCGCCGTGAAGATCCCGAGCATCACGCCCGGATCGCGCGTGACCATGCCATCCGCCCGCGCCCGCGACGACGCCGTCGCTCGCGTCACGACCTGCACTATATTTCCGTGCACCTGGTTCACCCGCGCGACCAACTTTAGCTCCGGCACTTCGCGGCGCAGGCGCTCCCAATTCTCATCGACGGCCCGCGCGTCATCACCGACGAAGTACGACAGATTCATCGAGGCGAACGCGCCCGCGCTGACCCCTCCTTGCCGCCCGATGAACCCGTGGATGATTGATGTCTCCACGTCGTTCCACGCGCGCACGATCGGAATACCGCTCGCGCCTGTGGATAATGCTGTCTCGATTTCCACGTCCGGTTGTTCGCTCGCGGCAGGATAACCTATAATTGGAGTCTTTGGAATTTGAGGTTTCGAGCGCCCATATAAGGCTATGAAATCATGAATGGCTACGAATATTTGATCGAGCGCAACCGCCTGATGTTTCAGCTCGAGGACGCGCTCCGCAAGCTGGTCGCGATGCCGCCCGCGGAACGCGAGGCCGAAACTCATCGCCTGCAGGCGCAATTCGACATCCGCCTCACCCAACTTTACTCGAAGGTTGCCGACGAATATCCGGGCGAGCGCAAGAAAAAGGCGCGACCGATCGCCGATCCGCGGTAACACGGGAATACGTTGGACCGCACGATCAGTATTCGCGGCGCGCGGACTCACAACCTCGCAAACATCTCGCTCGAAATCCCGCGCGGGATGCTCACCGTCGTCACCGGCGTTTCCGGCTCCGGCAAATCGAGCCTCGTGTTCGACACGCTCTACGCCGAGGGCCAGCGGCGCTTCGTGCAGAGCATGTCCACCTACGCGCGGATGTTCCTCGAACGGATGGAGCGTCCCGACGTCGATTCGATCTCGCAAATTCCGCCCGCACTCGCACTCCGACAAAAAAACACCATCAAGAATGCCCGCTCGACTGTCGGCACCGTGACCGAGATTAGCGACTACTTGCGCCTGCTGTTCGCGACCGTCGGCATCACCACCTGCCCGCAATGCGGCGGCGCCGTTCGCCGTGACACCGTCGAAAGTGCTGGCGCGCAGATCCTCGCGACACCCGGGATGTACCTCGTGCTCGCGCCGTTCGAGGCGGGCTCGCGCTCGATGCTCGACGCCGCGAATTACCTGATCCAGAACGGCTACCATCGCCTGTTCATCGGCGGCGCGATCACCGAGACAGTTGAATTCGCGTCACGCGCTGATGCCGCCGATGCACGTCCTGACAGCGCGATGCTGGTGATTGTCGATCGAATTTCTGTGAACAGCCCATCCGATCACGAGCGCGTGCGAGAAGCGCTCGAGAAGGCATTCTACCTGGGCGGTTCGCGCGCACGCGCGGTTCGCGTCGAGCGCAGCAATGGCAATGGCAACACGCACACCGTCGCGACGCTCGATTTCGATCGCAGGTTCAATTGTTCGAATTGCGCGACGCCGTTTGCCGAGCCAACCTCCGCGCTGTTTTCGTCGAACAGTCCGATTGGCGCGTGCGCTGAATGCGAGGGCTTCGGCCGCACCGTCGAACTCGATCTCGAAAAAGTAATTCCGAATCCGAACCTGTCGCTGCGGCAGGGGTTGATCGCGCCGTGGCGTACGCCCGCTTATCACGAGATGAACGCGTGGATGCTCAAGCTCGCGCGGCGCAGAAAAATCCGCACCACCGCGCCCTTTCGCGAAATGACCGACGAGGAACGCGGCTGGCTGCTCGACGGCGACGAAGGCCCGCGCACGAAATGGGATCCCGACAAGTGGCCCGGCGTGCACGGATTCTTCAAATGGCTCGAAGGACGCCGCTACAAAACGCACGTGCGAATCCTGCTCGCGAAGTATCGCCGCTTCGTGACGTGCCCGAGTTGCGCCGGCTCGAAGTTGAAACGCGATGCGCTCAACGTTCGCGTTGACGGCGCCTCGATCGCCGACGTCGGCCGTCTCTCCGTGCGCGATTTGATCGGATGGCTCGATCAAATTGCGCGACGTCCCGAGGTCTCCACTCGCGCCGGCGTTGTAATGCGAGAGTTGCGCAATCGCGTCAGCTACCTGCTCGAAGTCGGCCTCGGCTATCTCACGATCGAGCGGCAAGCGCGCACTCTCTCCGGTGGCGAGGCGCAGCGGATTCATCTCGCGACTGCGCTCGGCAGCGTGCTGGTCGGCACTCTCTACGCGCTCGACGAACCGACGGTGGGTCTTCATGCCGCCGACGCGCGCCGCTTGCTCGGTGTGCTGCATCACCTGCGCGATTTCGGCAACACCGTCGTCGTCGTCGAGCACGATCCCGGCATAATCGCGGGCGCAGATAACGTTGTCGAGCTTGGCCCTGGCGGCGGCACCGAAGGCGGACGCCTGATCTATTCCGGTGATCCCGCCTTGACCGCGCTCGACAGTATGGCGTCGTCGCCCGGACGCGTGCTGCTGATGCGGGCGCTATCGAAGCAGCGAAAATTCGCCAAGCACGATCCCTCGATTCGAATCACCGGCGCGCGCGAGCACAACCTCGCCGGCATCGACGTCGCGCTTCCGCTCGGCCGCATGATTTGCATCACTGGAGTTTCAGGCTCGGGCAAATCGTCGCTGGTCGAGGACGTGCTCTACAACAACTATCTGCGAAGCAAGGGGATTTCCGCCGAAGTTGGCGAATGCGATCGAATCGACGGCCTCGATCAGATCGGCGCCATCGTGCACATGGGCCAGGAATTGCCGACGCGCTCGATGCGTTCGAATCCCGCGACCTATCTCAAAATCTACGACGAGATTCGAAAGTTGTTCGCGTCGAGCCCCGAAGCCAAACGCCTCAAAGTGCAGCCGCGGCATTTTTCCTTCAATGTCACCGGCGGGCGATGCGAAAAATGCCGCGGCACCGGCACCGTCACGATCGAGATGCACTTCATGGCCGACCTCGAAGTGAAATGCGACTCGTGCGACGGCCGCCGCTTCCAGAGCCACATCCTCGCGATCCGCTATCGCAAGCTCAACATCAATCAGGTGCTCGATCTCACCGTCGAGGATGCGCGCCGCTTCTTCGCGCACTCGCGCGCGATCGTCGAACGGCTCGACGCCCTCAATGCGGTCGGCCTCGGCTATCTGCGCCTCGGTCAGACCACTTCGACCTTGTCCGGCGGCGAGGCCCAGCGTCTCAAGCTCGCGCGATTTCTGCTGGTCGATCTCGAACCGACGCCGGTCAATGACGCGGGCAAAAGCCTGCCGCGGATGTTCCTGCTCGACGAACCGACCACCGGCCTCAGTTCCACCGACATCCGGCGCCTCACGCGGGTGCTCTCGCGATTGGTCGCCGAAGGCAATACGCTGGTGGTGATCGAGCACAACCTGGAATTTATCGCGCACGCTGACTATGTCATTGATCTCGGGCCCGGCGGCGGTGACGAGGGAGGCCGAATCGTGGCGTGCGGCTCGCCGGTCGATATCGCGGCGTCGGAAAAATCGGAAACCGGACGCGAACTGCGCCGCCTGTTTGGACTTCCCGAGCGCGGACGCCAGGTCCGCTCGGCGATCAGAACGGCGGCCGGTGCATAGATGGTGAAACCGTGAAAAGCGGAGACTCGATGCGAGCAAAAGACCTGATTGCTGGATTTCGGCGCGGCGCAATTCAACTGCGCTTCCTCGACGTGCTGACCGCGGTGATTCTGACTGGAATCCTGCTCTACGTCGCCTCGCTCCAGTTCGCGACCTATAACCGCGCGCCCCAACCAGTCGGCTCTTCAGCCGCCCCGGCCAAATCACCGTAACCATCGATATCGTGGATGACGTCAGTCGCGAACGCCTCGACCATTACCTGGTGAGGACCGGCCTCGCCTCGTCGCGGCGAATCGCGCAGGAACTCGTCGAGCGCGGGATGGTCCGCATCAACGGACGCTATCCGCGCAAAAGCGAAATCGTCGGCGCCGACGATCAAGTCGAAGTGCGCGGCGCAAACATCGCGCGCATCGCGACGCCGCTGCAGCCCGATTCGAGCATCGCGATCGATATCGTCCATCAGGACGCGGCCGTCATCGTCGTGAACAAGCCCGGCGGCATCCCGTGTCATCCGCTGCGACCGGACGAACGCGGCACCGTGATGAATGCGATCGTCGCGCGATTTCCCGACACGGCCAGCGCCGGCGAAAAGCCACTCGAAGGCGGACTGGTCCATCGCCTCGACAACGGCACCTCGGGCGCGATGCTCATCGCGCGCAATCGCGCCGCATTCATCAAGCTTCGCGAGGCAATTCGATCGTCGAAAATTGCGCGCCGTTATGAAGCGTTGGTCTTGGGCGATCTCGATCGCAAGCTCACAATCGATACGCCGATCGCGCATCATCCGAAAAATCCGCGCAAGATGATCGGCGGCGATCCCGCGAGCGCCAATCCCAAGCGCGCTGGCCGTCCCGCGCTCACGACCGTCGAGCCTCTGCGACGTATCGGCGACTTCACGCTCGTCTCGATCGTGCCGAAGACCGGCTGCCGTCATCAGATTCGAGTGCATCTCGCGAGCGCCGGTCTACCGATCGTTGGTGATACGCTGTACGGCGGCCCTGAAAGCGCGCAACTCGCGCACGGCCGTTTCTGGCTTCATCTATGCGATATCGCGTTCGACTCGCCGGCAGTCGGACACGTCAAAGCGACCGCGCCGCTCCCGCAAGATCTTAAAGCATTGCTCGCCTAGCCCACCGACTTCGCCCAGTCCTCCTTTTGTCATTCTGAGCGCAGCGAAGAATCCCGGATGCTTTACTCTGCCCGGCATCGCCCCGGGATTCTTCGGCGTCGCAGCCTTAGCCTCAGAATGACAAAGTTGGTCAAGTTCGCTTAGTAGTAAAAGGCATAAGCTCTGAGCGAAGCCTGCTGCCTTCGGTCATCTCCTATGCGGACGCCGCTCTCCTAATACCTCGCCCGCTTGGTTGCGGGAGAGGTCGCCCGCCGCCTTCTTTGCCTCGCCCGCTTTGTTGCGGGAGAGGTCGCCGAAGCGCGCCAGCGATGAGGCGGGTGAGGGTGCAGACGGCGCGAGCTAAAAATCCGGGATTCTTCGCTCCGGCAGCCTCCGCTCTGAATGACAACGTTGGTGAGGTTCACCCGGTACTAAAAATTCGATGCCGTTCGGCATTCTGTCATTCCCGCGCGTGGCTGCCGCGCGAGGAATCCCGGATCTCTTCCCGGATCTTTTTGCAGCGCCGGATTTCCGCGCGTATCAGTTGCACGCGCATTGCGTGCATTCGCCCGCGACGGTTCCCTTGAACACATTCACCGCCTGATTGCTCGCGACGTTGCTGTTGATGAGCGCGTGCGAGTTGTTGAACGCCGTGCCGTTCTGAAACCCCGGCCGCGCGAACTGCGTCGGCGGCGGAATGTATGGCGACGGCGCGCCGGAGTTCACATTGAAGCTGATGCACTGACCTGACGCCGCCTGCTTCGCCAATATGTAGCTCGGCGCAACCACTTGTCCGGCCCACTGCGTCCAGTATCCGGGCGCCGCGCAGGTGCATCGAAATGCCCGCGGCGTCGGCTGAACTGCGGCACGCGCGGCCGCCGCGCTGAAAGTCCCGGGCGCAGGCGCGAGCCGCGGCAACGCTCCGATCGTCGCAAATGAATTGGGCTGACCCGGAGCACCAGGTGGAGTCAGTGGCGCGGGACCCGGCTGTCCCGTTACTTGTGCCAGCACGCGAACGCCGAGACTTGACTCGCTGATCGCAAGCAGAAATATCGGTGACAGTATCAATAGTGCGATTGCCTTTCTGATTGCGCGCATGCGAACTCCGTCCATTCGAACCGAAACATCCGTCGTTCGCGCGGGCAAACGGCAGACATCGCTCTCGGCCTTGGATATAATCGCGACCCGACTGATGCCGCGCAAGCACTCCGCCGAAGATGCCGAGTCCACGCGCGGCGCTTCCCTGCAAATGCCGATGCGTTTTGCAGTTCCTGCGCAGACAGCGCCTCACCCTGGTTTCCGCGGTGAGAGGGACGAGGAGGTCCCCCCGAGATGTTGAGGAAGAAATCCTTTTTTCTGGCGCTCCTGATTTTACCCCTCCAGATTCTACCACTGTTGCTGATCGGAACGCGGTCCGGCATCGCGCAGGATTCGTCGCTCAAGGTGACCGGCGAGTTGCCCAAGACTCCGCTCCCGCCGCCGAATGTGACCGGCCCGATTCGCCGGCAGGCGATGCCCGTCGGTCCGCAGGAGCCGCCGCGCGTCAGCATTCCGCCCAGCGCCGCCAATGAGTTCGAGCATCATGATTCGTTCGTCAGCCTGCCGTCGATCTTCGCGAATCAATGGTCGCTGTCGAAGCAGGTCCCGCCGGAAACGCTGATCAGCGAGCGATACATGCGCTCGAGCGATCCAAATGTGCGCGGGCTCACGCTGAAGGAAGCGATCTATATCGCGCTCAAGAACAATCCCGGGCTTGCCGCGTCGGCCATGGATCCGGTCGCCTCCACCGAAACGATTCGCCAGGCCAACGGCACCTTCGATCCGAATCTCACCGCGCTCGGCGACATCACCAAGACCGTCGTGCCGGTAACTTCGGCCCTGCAGGCGGGCGGCGGGACGCATTTTGTACAGAAGTACTACGACTGGAATTTCGGCATCAACAAGGTCTCATCGCTGACCAACGGCACTTGGGGCGTCACCTTCAACAACACGCGCGCGCTCAACAATTCGATATTCGCAGGCGTCAATCCAGCCTACAACCCGAGCCTCACGCTGTCGCTGTCGCAGCCGCTCTTGCAAAACTTCGGCTGGAAGTTCGCGACCATCAATGTGCAGATCGCCGAATCGGGACAGAAGCAGGCGCAATGGAACTACGGACAGAACCTGCAGGACTTCGTCCAGAAGATTGGCGGTGAGTATTGGAACGTCGTGCTCGCCGAGGAAAATCTGCATGTCGCGCGCGCCGCGTTGCGCTTCAACCTCGACCTCGTGAAGAACAATTCCATCAGCGTGAAAGTCGGGACGCTGGCGCCGATCGATTTGCAGGAAGCGCAATCCGCGTCCGCCACCGCCGAAGCCAACGTCTATACCGCCGAGGCGAATCTCAAAAACGCGCGCACCCAGCTTCGCCAGGACGTGATGCTCAATCCATACGCCACCTTCCTGCCCGCCGAGATCGAGCCGATCACGCGGCCCAATCCGACTGAGAAAATCACCGTTGACGAGGAACGCGCGCTCGAACTCGCCGTGCAGTATCGTCCCTCGCTCGGCGCGATGCGCGAGGCGATCCGCAACGCACTGCTGCAGGTCAAGTATTCTGAAAATCAGGTGCTGCCGCAGTTGAATCTCGGCACCCAGTTCGGCTTGAACTCGTCCGCCGGCACCGCGCCCTGCCTGAAGCCCTTCGGGACCCCAACCGCCGGCGCCGGAAACTGCACTCCGACCGGTTTCCCGGCCGATTCGGGCGCCCGGCTACCCTTCGGCGGAATCTATGGCGATGCGCTCAATCGCCTGTGGGGATTCAGTTTCTACAGCTACGCGGCGGTGCTGACCTTCCAGATGCCGCTCGACAACGCAGTGCCGCGCGCAGCCCTGGCTCAGGCCCGCGTCCAGTACGAACAACAGCGCCTGCTCTATCGCAATGCGTTGTCGCAGGCGGTTGTCGATGTGCAAAGTTCGCTGGCGAATCTATACGCCGATCAGAAGCGCGCCTCCGCGACTGCGCAAGCGACTTACTATGCGCGCGAATCGCTGCATGACGAGGAAATCAGGTTCAAAGTTGGGATGGCGACGACGCACGACCTCCTGCAATTCCAGGAAGAGGAAGTCAGCGCGCAGGGCAATCAGGTGCAGGCCGAAGTCGATCTCGAGAACGCCAAGCTGGCGCTTCGTCACGCCAACGGCACGCTGCTGCAGGCATTTCAGGTCAACTGGGAAGTCCAGAATCCGCACGAAGTCCCATGGTACGCGGCGTTCTAGCAGCGGCGATCATCCAAAAAATACGGGGCGGAATCGCGATGCGATCCCGCCCCACTTTTTTCTTCGCGTTTCGTTCCCCTGAACTCTCCTGAACTTTCAGACGTTTCACGTGAAACGTCGTGAATGCGGAAGAGCGCCCATCGGATACTCCACCTCGGCGCGATTCCTCGCGAAGCCAGGTGCGCACCCCGCCGACGAGACGGCTGAAAAAATCAGCTATGCCCGAGAATCGTCACTTGCCGGCTCTCGAATCGCCATCCCGCGTCGATCTTGCGCAGCTTGTCAGTGTAGTAGCCGAGCGTACTCTGCTGCACCCGGCCATCCTTGCAATGGTAATACAGCAGATAGCAGCTTCCGGTTCCGCTCGCGCCGCTTAGCTCGAAGGTGTGATTCGTCACGACGTGCAGCACGCGCGCGCCGCCGAGCGATTCCTTGTACATCGCGGCGAACTTCCTGAGGCCATCGGTCCCAGCGTGACGCCCGAAACGCGGGCTCTCAAATGCTCCGTCCGCGGTAAAGCAATCGATCCATTCGTCGTAGCGGCCATTGTCGATCGTGAGGCAGTAGCGCGCGTGCAGCTCGCGGATTTCCTCGCGATCTTCCAAACTCCCGGAGATTCCCATCGCATTGACTCCTTGAATCCAGGCCTTCGAGCGGGTGGCCTTCAGATCACGTTCGCCTCTCGCAACCGCGCGACGTCGTCCCACGTGTAGCCGAGCATCTCGGTCAGCAGCAGTTCCGTATGCTCGCCGAGTTCCGGCGCATGTCCGCGCGGCTCGCCCGGCGTCACGCTTAGCTTCACCGGCATCCCGAGCAGCGTCATCTTGCCCGCCTGCGGATGCTCATAATCGACGACGTAGTTGTTCGCCCGCACTTGCGGATCGTCGGGCAGGTCCGAAACCGAATTGACAATGGTGTAAATGAAATCGCCGCCGCCCGCCTTCAGGACCTTCATCCATTCGTCGCGCGGCCGCGCCTTGAAAACTTCATCGAGGATCGCGATCAGCGCCGCCGAATTCTTGCCGCGAGTTTTGGTTTCGGCGAAGCGCGGGTCGATTTCAAGGTCCGGCCTGCCGATCGCCGCGCAGAAATCCTTCCAGTAGCGATCCGGCTGGAGCATCGCGAGCGAGAACCATTTTCCGTCGGCGCACTGATAATGGTTCCACAGCGGATTGTAAGCTTTCTCGCGCGTGCTGCGTGGAAATTCCTTGCCCATGATCGTGCGCGACACGACGTTCAGCCCCTGCAGCGCCATCATCGATCCCAGATGCGACGCATCGACTTCCTGGCCCACGCCGGTGCGCTCGCGCGCGAACAGCGCCGCGAGGATTCCGTATGCCAGCATCGTGGCGCCCATCTGGTCCGCAATTCCGCCCATTATGTAAAGCGGCGTCGTGCTGTCGATTCCGATCGTGTTCATGATTCCGGAGCGCGCCTGCCCGAGATAATCGAACGAAGGCTCGGCGCTGTCAGGACCTTCGGGCCCGTAACCCGACGCGCTCGCATAAATGATTCGCGGATTGTGCTTGCAGAGCTCCGCGTAGCCGAAGCCGAGCCGCTTCGCGACGCCCTTGCGAAAGTTCTGCACGAAGACGTCGCTCTTCGCGGCGAGCCGATAGACGATTTCGCACGCCTCGGGCTTCTTCAAATCGAGCGCGATACTTTGCTTGTGCTTGTTGTTCGCCTCGAAATAGTAATTGAGCCCGCTCCGGCCGGTGCCACTGCCTGAGATCGCGACGATACCGCGGCCCGGGTCGCCGCGTTCCCGCTCTTCGATCTTGATCACCTCGGCGCCAAGATCGGCGAGCATCTGCGTCGCCACGGGGCCCTGCTGCCAGATCGTCCAATCGATGATTCGAATGCCGTCAAGAGGTCCGCTCATGGCGTGTCTATACCACATCCGGCGTGAATCCGTCGCGCCCGCGACAATGGCGATTTGGCGCCCCTTGAGTTTGAGCGCACCACGACGCATCTATCTTGAGTGGCCGCGTTTTCGCTGTTCCTGAATTTTCTGTATCCGCCGCGATGCTTTGCGTGCGGGATGCGTTTCGGCGCGGCGGAAGAACGGCGTGTGTGCGACGCCTGCATCGCGCGCGTCGAGCGGATGCCGGAACCGCAATGCAACATATGCAGCGGGCCGCTCGAGTCCGTCGTCAGCGGTGAATCGCGATGCGCGCGATGCGCCGCGGTTCGTCCGCATTATCGCAAGGCTCGCACGATTGCGCGCTATCGCACCAGCGCCGAGGATCAGCCCGGCACTTTGCCTGCGCTGATTCGCCGCCACAAATACGGCCTCGACCAATCCGCCGGCCGCGCAATCGCGGAATATCTCGGCGATCGATTGCCCGTGTCATCGGCTGATTACGATCTGATCGTTTCAGTGCCGTTGCACTGGCGGCGTCTTTGGTGGCGCGGATTCAACCAGGCGACGCTGCTGGCCGAGGAAGTCGCACGGCGCTTGCAACTTCCACTCGACGCGGTTTCGTTTGCGCGCCGACGCTCTACCACGTCGCAGACCGCGCGCGACCACGACGAGCGCATCAGAAATGTCCGCCGCGCGTTTGTCGTGCTTTATCCCGAGCGCATCCGCGGACACCGCATCCTTCTGATCGACGACGTGATGACGACCGGCGCCACGGTGAACGAATGCGCGCGCACGCTCATCGCCGGAGGCGCTGTCAGCGTGGACGTGTTCACGCTCGCGCGCGTGCTATGAGCGAGCGGGAAAAATGGAATCAGCGCCATCGCGAACAGCCGATCGGGGCAGTCGAGCCGTTTCTGGTCGAGATGATTGCGCGGATTCCGCGCGGCGTCGCGCTCGACGTCGCCGCGGGCCGCGGCCGCAATTCACTTGCGATGGCGCGCGCCGGCATCCGCGTGATCGCAGTCGATTTTTCGGTCGAGGCGATGCGCACACTCGCCGCCGCGGCGCGCGCCGAGCATCTTGCAGTATGGCCGGTGGTTGCGAACTTGGATAACTTCTATATTCGCGCAGGATCGCTCGACGCGATCGTCAACGTGAACTTTCTCGAACGCAGACTGTTTCCGAATTTCGTTCGCGCACTTCGCCCCGGAGGTATTTTGATCGCCGACACTTTTCTCATCGATCAGGCGGAGATTGGGCATCCGCGAAATCCCGACTTTCTGCTGAATCACGGCGAATTGCCGGCACTCGTCGCGGGCCTTCAAGTCGAGGATTATCGCGAAGGACTGGTGACCTGTCCCGACGGAACGAAGGCGTATCGCGCATCGATCGTGGCGCGGCGGACGGAGCGAAGCTGATGCCGGCGCCGATGACGTACAAGGCAGCCGGCGTGGATATCGCGCTGAAGCAGAGCCTGATTCCGCTGTTCGGCTCGATCGCGAAGTCCACCGCCGGCGCGCACGTGCTCGGCGGGATCGGCGGATTCGGCGCGCTGGTTTCGCTCAATGGCGCGCGCAGGATGCGCTCGCCGGTGCTGGTCGCGGGCACCGACAGCGTCGGCACCAAGCTGCTGATCGCGTTCAAAGCGGGCCGTCACGACACCGTCGGGATCGATTGCGTCGCGATGTGCGTGAACGACATCGTCTGCCACGCCGCGCGCCCGATGTTTTTTCTCGACTACATCGGCGCGGGCAAGCTCGATAAAAAGATCGCGCTCGACATAGTTCGCGGGGTCGCGCGTGGATGCAACGAAGCCGGCATGAGCCTGGTCGGCGGCGAGACCGCGCAACTCAGTGGACTATACAAACCGGGCGAATACGATCTGGCGGGCTTCGCCGTCGGCATCGTCGATCGCGCGCGGATACCGCAGCCGGCGAAGGTGCGGGCGGGCGACGTGCTGATCGGGCTTGCGTCGAGCGGGCTTCATTCCAACGGCTTTTCGCTCGTGCGCCGCGTAATTTTCGATCGCGCCAAACTCAAGCTGAGCGCCAACGTTCCCGAACTCGGATGCACGCTCGGCGAGGAGTTGCTGCGCCCGACGTTGATCTATGCGCGCGTCGTGGTGGAATTGTTCGATCGATTCAAGATCAACGGCCTCGCCAACATCACCGGCGGCGGCGTGATCGAAAACGTGCCGCGCGTGATGCCATCAAACGCGCATGCGGTATTCCGCCGCGGCAGTTGGCCAACGCCGCCGATCTTCGAGCTGATCCAGCGGCTCGGCAAAATCAGCCGCGATGAAATGGATCGGACGTTCAACAACGGCCTCGGCATGGTTGCGATCGCGCCGCCGCGCGAGGCCGATCGCGTGCTCGCACATTTGAAGCGGCGGGGTTTCGCGGGCTTCGTGGTCGGCGAAGTGCGCACCGGCAAGCGCGGAGTTTCGATTATTTGAACGCGGAGCAATGACCGCGAGCGGCAAAATGGATCGTCCACCCGTCAAACTCGGCGTAATGATTTCCGGCTCCGGCACCAACCTGCAAGCGATCATCGATGCGATCCTGCGCGGCGATCTCAAAGCCGAAATCAGGCTCGTGATTTCGAATCGCGCCGACGCGCAAGGCCTCGAACGCGCGCGCCGCCACGGAATCCAGACGCAAGTGATCGAACATCGCAAATTCCCCACGCGCGAGGATTTTGACCGCGCAGTGCTCGCGACGCTGAACCAGCGCTCGGTCGAACTCGTCATCTGCGCCGGCTTCATGCGACTCTTTTCGGCGGTGATGCTGGACGCGTTCCCGGGCCGCATCATGAATATCCACCCCGGCTTGTCGCCCGCATTTCCCGGTATCCACGCGCAGCGCGACGCGCTCGAGCTCGGGGTGAAGATCGCGGGATGCACCGTGTTCTTCGTCACCGCCGGCGTCGACGTGGGTCCGATAATTCTGCAAGCCGCGGTGCCGGTGCTGCCGGGCGACGACGAAAGCCGGCTGGCCGCGCGCATCCTGCAGCAGGAGCATCGGATTTTACCGCACGCGATTCGCCTGTTCCAGCAAGGCCGGCTCGAGATCGAGGGCCGGCGCGTGATCGTGAAAGGCGAGCCGGGCGGCACTCACCCGCCGCCGCTGATCAATCCGCCGATCGATTGAAGTGCTTCGATCGCAGGTGGCAAAACTTTCGGTCATCGTGCCGATGCTCAACGAGGCGAGCACGATTGCGCGCGCACTTGCCGCACTTCGGCGCGGCGCTGCGAATGCGGAAATCATCGTTGTCGATGGAGGCAGCGGCGACGCGAGCGTCGCCGCGGCGCGGGCTATCGCCGACACGGTGATCGCGAGTCCGCGCGGGCGTGCTCGCCAGATGAATGCCGGCGCGCGCGTATCAACCGGCGCCGCGCTGACATTCGTGCACGCCGATACGATCGTGCCGACGACCTTCGCCGCGGATATCGATGAGGCCCTGTCGAATCCCGCGATCGTCGGCGGCCGCTTCGACGTTCAACTCGACTCCAACGCCCTCGCGCTGCGCTTAATCGGCGCGATGATCAGCATCCGCTCGCGAATCAGCCGCACCGGCACCGGCGATCAAGCGATCTTCGTGCGGCGCGAGGTCTTCGATCGTATCGGCGGATTCCCCGATCTCGAACTGTGCGAGGATTTGGATTTCACGCGGCGCATGAAACGCGCGGGCGGCGTCGCCTGCCTGCGCTCGCGCGTGATCACGTCGTCGCGGCGATGGACCCACGACGGAATTGCGCGGACCGTGCTCCGGATGTGGTCGATACGCGCGCTCTACCTGCTCGGCGTTTCACCGGCGCGCCTCAGCCGGCACTATGTCGACGTCCGCTGAATCGGCGAGCGCTTCTGGACACGTTCGCCGCGTGATAGAAGAATGCAAACTGGGAGTGCTAACAGCGTGGCCAAAGTCGAAGTCTATACAACCAGCTATTGTCCGTTCTGCACGCGCGCCAAGAGCCTGCTCACCCGCAAAGGCGTGGCGTTCGATGAAATCGACGTGAGCAATGATGATGCGCTGCGCGCGAGGATGATCGAGATGGCGGGCGGACGGCGCACCGTGCCAGAGATTTTTATCAACGGCAAGATTATCGGCGGCTTCGACGAGCTGAAGGCGCTCGACCTCGAGGGCAAGCTCGACGAATTACTGGCCGCTCCGGCGTAGAGGATCCCGGCGCTCAGGATTTCGGCCAGCATCGGCAATCGAAAATAGAAACGGGCAGTCCCGCCGATGCGGGATTGCCCGTACCATCTCGTGCCTAAACTCGTCGAATCAGTTGCCGCTTGGCGATGCGACCATGCCGTCGTTCATCTTGTGCAGCGCGGCGCGATCGACCGACGACTCGTACTGAATCGCCTCGCCGGTGACCTTGACCTGCGCGCCGTCGGCGGAAATCTCCTGGTTCTCCTTCACGACCGCATCGACCGTGTCGGGCCATTTCTCGAAGGCCGCCTTCTTCAGACGTTCCTTGATTTTCGCCCCATCGATCGCGTCGGGCGAGAACGGCTCGGTATAATCCACATTGCCGAGAACCGTGTACGGCTTGCCCGGCGCGGGCGTTTCCGTCGTCACCCAGATGTGCGCGAAATCGACGCGATGAGTGAATTCCTGCTTCTTCTGTTCGCGCTCGGCCTGCTGCTGCTGAATCGCGCCGCATGCGGACAGCGCCAGCGTCATTGAAACCGCGATCGATGCCGTAAATAACTTCGATGCTCGCATTTTGTTCCCCGTCGTTTTTCCCCAGTCTCTATTGTTCATTATAGCCCCACCACATCGAATGTCTAATAGTCCGGGCGAGGGTTCAACATACCCTTATTTCATCGAATGGCCTTGTTCGGCAAGCCAGAGCGACGGCCCGCGGCGGCCCGCATCTGTCCGATCGGCGCGGTGACCGGTAGTATTCCGGCGTGACCAGATTTGCGACCTGCTTCATCCTGATATTCGGCGAACTCGCGTGGGGCGGAATGTTCGCGCTCGCGATTCCGCCTTTTTCCAAGGTCGAGCGGGGATTCTACAAATCGAGCGCCTCGGTTTTTCTTTCCTCGGGACTGATCGCGGCAATCGGGCTCGCGTGGCTCGCGATCCGCGGCGGCGCAGCCGACGGTCCCGGCGCGACTGCGCTCTGGATCGCCGCCGCACTGTGGACGTTATGGATCGTCGTTACCTCAGTCTATCTGTACACGCTGTGGAGCGACGATGGCGCGCTGCGTGCGCGCGCCTACACGCTCGCGCTCGCGACCGGGATGCTCGCGGTCGTCGCCAACATCCTGCTGCTGAAACCGCGCGGCTTCGGCATCGTCGCGGACGTCGCCTACGGGCTCACCGCGATCACCTCGTCGCTCGCGCTCGGCCTGGTGAGCGGCGCGATGCTCTTCGGCCACTGGTACCTCATCGATCTGGAGATGCCGGTGGACTATCTGCGCAGTTTCGTCCGGGTGCTCGGCGTGGTGCTGATTGCCGACGTAATCGCGCTGGGACTCGCAATCGCGCTGATGGCGATACCCGGAATCGCGGGCAGTGGCGCGCCGGTCGCGGCGCTGTGGGAATCGCACGCGGGGCTGCTCGCGACGCGGATGATCCTCGGACCAATCACGACGATCGTGCTGATTCTGATGTGCTGGCAGACGCTGAAAATCCCGCAGACGATGGCGGCGACGGGGCTGCTTTACATCGCACTGATGTCGGTGATCGTCGGCGAGATGCTCGGCCGCTTCATCCTGTTCCGCACCGCGATCCCGCTCTGATCGCCTCCCCTTCGGCCTTAACGCAAGGTCCTGAAGAAAGCGCGGATGTCATCGACCAGTGCTTGCGGTTCCTCCATGTGAGCGAAATGGCCGCCGCTTTTGAATCGGGTCCAGCGCTTGAGGTTGTAGTAACCTTCGGCCCACTTATGCGGCATCAGGACAACCTCCTTCGGCAGAACAGCTATCGCGGTTGGGGCTTCGATAACCGGTTTGCGATCGTGTGACGGATGCCATTGCTGGTGAACCGCCTCATAATAGAAGCGCGCGGAGGTCCCGTAGCTTTCAGTAACCCAGTAAAGGGTCATCGCGGTAAGTAGCTCGTCCTTGGTGAAGCGCTTCTCGACGTCGCCGCCGCAGTCACTCCATGAGCGGCGTTTCTCCAGAATCCAGGCGCAAAGACCCGCTGGAGAGTCATTTAAGCCGTAAGCAAGAGTTTGTGGCCGGGTAGTTTGAATCGCCGAGTATCCGCTACCGTCCACCAAAAAGCGCGTCGACTGCTCGTACCAGCCTTGCTCATCGGGACCGTAGTCGGCAGCCGCCGGGAACTTGGCGCCCCACAAATTCAAATCGATCGCCATGTTCATGTGCACGCCGATCAGCTTGTCCGCATGCTTGTGTCCTAGCTGATGAGTAATGATCGATCCCCAGTCGCCGCCTTGCGCAGCAAACTTGCCATAGCCAAGCACGTCCTGCATCAAGGTGACCCAAAGGTCAGCGGTGCGCCAGTAGTTGATTCCCGGCTTGGTCAAAGGCGTCGAAAAGCCGTAGCCAGGCAACGATGGCACGACCACATCGAAAGCGTCGCGCGGGTCGCCGCCATAGGAGCCCGGATCGGCGAGCGGCCGAATCACCTTGTTGATGTCCCAGAACGTCCATGGCCATCCATGCGTAACTATTAGCGGTATCGGCTTGGGGCCTTTGCCGCGCTCATGGATGAAATGAATCGGAACGCCTTCGATTTCGGTCTTGTAGTGACTAAAGGAGTTGATTTGCTTTTCGATTTTTCGCCAGTCGAAGTCCTTGATCCAGTAATTGACCAACTCGCGGAGATACTCGAGGTTGGTGCCGTAGCGCCAATCGTCGTTGGCGAAGTCGCGCGGCCATCGCGTGCGTTTCAGCCGTTCGCGGAGATCGTCCAGAACTTCATCGGGGACGTGGATGCGGAATTCTTCCTTGGCCATGGTTGATCGCTCCTGGTCAGATGCGTCGCGGGCGAGCCTCTACCTAGCACGGCGGCGCTGAAAGGTCGAAGGCCGCGCCAGGCGTGAAGCGGGAGAGCTGTTGCAACCGCGAATCGGCGCCTATTTCAAGAAATCGATCACGTGGCGCGTAACCATTTCGCGCTGCTCGACTTGAGGCATGTGGCCGGCGTTCTCGATCAACTGCACTCGCGAGTTACCGATCCGCGAGGCAAATTCTTCCGCATAGACTGGAGGCGTGAGCTTGTCCTGCGCGCCCCAGATGATCAGAGTCGGCGCCTTGATGCGGCGCAGCCTCCGCGCAAGGCCCCTTTCAGGAATCGGATGAATGAAGTGCGACGTGCTCGCCAGCGCGCCGAAGCGACGCAGGATAGCTTCACGAAGCTCGTCCGAATTCTCGGGCATCGCAAGCTTGGCCTTCACCTCAGGCTTGGCCGGATCATTGAACAACAGCGCCACCTGCTTTTCAGGCGAAGCGAGCAGGTGGTCTTCCACCGGTATGTCGTCGCGCCATAGGCCTAGCGCGTCGATAAGAACCAGCTTGCCAACTCGATGCGGAAAAGTCGCCGCATACTCGGCTGCCACCATCCCGCCGAATGAATGCCCTACCAGGTCCACCCGCTCGAGACCTAGCTGGTCGAACAGGTCATCGTAGTAGAGCACCAGGTCCGAGAAGTTATCCATGTACTGCAGGTCGTCGATGTCTTCGGCGCCGGCGTGGGCGGGCGCGTAAACCCGTCGCCGAGTCGCGAGATCGTCGAGGAAGCCGTCCCACTCCTGGCCGAAGGGTCCATGAAGATAGACGACCGGCGACCCCTTGCCATCGATCAGAACGGGATTCGGCACGAAGCCGCCGGGAAGATTGATGCTTTGTGAAATTGCCGCGCTCATGCCATCACCTTTTCCCGCGCTGGTTTGCGAATCTGGTTGCGCGTCGCACCTTGAGGCCACCATCGATCGGCATAGCCTTCCTTGTCCCAGATGCCCTGAATCTTCGGCAGCACCTTTTCCGCAAACAGGCGGGTGCTGTATTCGGTGAGTTCCTTGTCCATCGACTGAATCTGCAGGATGACCATCAGGTGACCGACCCGGATGTTTCGCACAGCCTCTTCCAGTTGATGCGCCACCGTCGCTGGGCTTCCTCCAATCACCATCTTGGAGTCATCGACCAGTTCCTTCCAGGTAGCTTCATGCGGCTTGAAGTTGATCTGGAAAGGCCCTATTCCCTTGTTGTTCTTCAACTGGATGGACAGGCTCTTCCTGCTCATGTAGCCCGGCACTGCGGCAAGGTGGGGTGGAATGTAGAGCGACTTGGAGTAGAAGTTGCGCAGATGCTTCAAATAGATGCGCTCGGCTTGCGCGTCGGTATCGGCAACTACTACCAACTGCGCGAAACCCGCCCGATAGGGATTGTCATCCAAACCGGCTTGCTCGACCGTGCTCCAGTAGCCATCCATCAATGCCTTAGCCGCCTTGTGGCCCATGAAGCTCAGGTAGCTATAGGTGTAGTCGTTGTCGGCGGCGAATTTCCAGGTTTCGACCGAGCCACCGCCCGCCAGCCAGATCGGCGGATGCGGCTTCTGGAGCGGCTTGGGCCACGGATTGACGTAGCGCAGCTTGGTAAATCGGCCGTTGAAAGGAAAAGGTCCCGGACGCGTCCATGCCTGCTTGATCAGGTCGTGAGCTTCATAGTAGCGCGCTCGGACCTGGGTAGGGGGCAAGCCATAGCATCCCACGGTATCCATCGCGGAGCCGACAGGAAGTCCTGCCACGAGTCGTCCGCCGCTCAGGCAATCGATTAGCGCGAACTCCTCAGCGACGCGGATCGGCGGATTGTAGAGCGGAATAGTATTGCCCAGCACGACCAGCGCCGCGTCCGACTTTCGTCGCGCGAGAATCGACGCAATCAGATTCGGCGCGAGCGGAAAGCCGTAGCCATTCTGATGATGCTCATTGAGACCGAGGCCATCGAAGCCCAGGTCGTCCGCCATCTCGAGCTCGTCGAGATTCCAGTTAAGGTACTTCTGCACCATCTCTGAGTTGCATAGCTCGTCGTTGGGCGGAGTCACCCAGATGCTTTCGTAGCGATCGCGAAAGTCGTCGGGCAGGTCGCGATATCCCTGCATATGAAACCAGATCGTCTTCATCTTGTTGCGCGCCTCTTCTTTACCGGCAGTTTGATAACGTGGCTTTTACTGTTTGAAGCGATCGATCGGTTTGACACACGTTTCGGCATCGAGGTGATTGCTGACAGATACGATTCCAGCGCTTTGGCGGTGAAACCTTCGGGCTCGAGGCCAGTCAGATCGCGAAAGAGATCCTTGTCGCGCGTCACCATGTAGGAGCCGTTCAGGATGGCCCAGATTCCTACCGTCACACCGGTCGGGCCGAGCGCATCGGCGATCAGGTTCGCGTCGAAAGCGCGGCGCACGGTGCTCTCGAACAGGTGGAAGACCTCGCGGCTGAGGGCAAGTCCGCGATCGAATTCCCGGATCTCCGAGGCGCGGCGCAGCCGGCGGCGAATCTGCGAATAGGGCGTCGGCTCGCTGGTCAGCACCGGTTCGGCGGATTCGCGCAGGTGCTCGATATAGACCTGCGCCAGCGTGCGCATCTCGTCGAGCGGCGCCAATCCGCGCGCTTTCACTTCGCGGTACCGGACGCCAAGTTGTTCGGCGAATTGGGCGCGCAGGCTCAGATAGACCTCGTCGCGCGAGGGGAAATGGAGATAGATAGTCCCGACGGCGACCTTCGCCTCGCGCGCGATCATCTCCATGGTGGCGTTGTCGACGCCGTGGCGCGCGAACACGCGCGCAGCCGCGGCCAGGATCCGCGCGGCGCGCGCCTGATTTTCGTGCCGTCGCCGGGCTTTGACTTTTACCGAGATCGCCACGATACTATCGATGAATCATAATTCATGAATTGAGATTCATAAGTAGCCGTCTGCCGCGGAACTGTCAAACGCGCCGCTGGCTGATTCTATAGAAGCGCGCGAAGGCGGTACCGGAACGGTCCGAAAAAAGGAGAATCGCAATGGCATCGAAAGAATTAATAATCGACGCGGACGGACACATCCTCGAACCACCCGACCTGTGGGACAAATACCTGGAGCCAAAGTATCGCGACCGCGGCATCCACATCCGCGTCGGTGACGATGGTTTCGAGTACCTCGAAATCGATCGCAAGCGCGCCGTCCTGACCCAGCGCGGAGCGCTTGGAGCGCTAGGCGGGATGGGCCGCAAGGTCGAGGAATCGCGCAAGCTGCGCGAAGCAATCGCACGCGGCGAGAAGCTGCCCGAGGGCGGATTTGCGTTTCAGCCCAAGCCCGAAGACACCTACATGAAAGGCGCCGCGTACGGTTCGATGAACATGAAGGAGCGCCTCGAACTGATCGACAAGGAAGGGATGCAGAAGGCGCTGCTCTATCCTACGATCGGGTTGCTGTGGGAAGCCGAGTTGTTCGACGCCGAACTGACGAGCGCTTACTGCCGCGCGTACAACCGGTGGATCGCGGACTTTTGCCGCGACTCCGGCGGACGGCTGATTCCGATTGCACATCTGTCGCTCGGCGATCCGGCGGAAGCGGCGCGCGAACTGCGGCGCGCGGTCGAGGATGGATGCAAAGGCGCTTTCGTTTGCCCCTTCACGATCACAAGAATAGCTCACGGCGATCCGCGCCACGACGTGCTCTTCGCCGCCGCGCAGGATCTCGACGTACCGCTCGCGATTCATCCTACCTTCGAGCCGCTTAGCTGGGGCGTTCATCATCGCTTCGACGGGATGGAGTGGGCGTCATGGTATGCGGATCTCTTTGCGGCGCAAGGAGTTCAGCACGCGTTCGCGACCCTATTCCAGTATGGCGTGTTCGATCGATTTCCGAAGCTGCGGGTAGTCGTGCTCGAGGCGCAGGCGGGCTGGATCGGCTACCTGCTGGATCGCGCCGACGCGATCTACAGCGGAACCGTGCTAGGCAGCAGCGTCAAGCTCAAGGAGAAGCCCTCTTACTACTTCAAGCGCCAGTGCTATATCTCGGCGGATCCCGACGAACGCACGATCTGGGCGATGGCTCAAATCGTCGGCGAAGACAAATTCTTCTGGGCGACGGACTATCCTCATCCAGATCATCCCGGCAACTACTTGGAGGAATTGCAAGGAATGATCAAGGGGATGACACCGAGCGCGCGGCGTGGCGTGCTCGGCGAGAACGTAGCCAAGGCCTACAAGCTCGGCGAGTAGCTGCCATCGGAAGCGGTCAAATCGAAACCTGGAAGAGAGCGACTGGCATCTCGCTCGGGTGATCGCCATTTTGCGATTCCGCTGCTATGCGGCACGCTTGCCTCTCTAAGAACCGGCGAACCTGGCTTATCAGTTTGTAGATGGCCGGTTGATCTCGGCATCGCGATCCGATGCGACGCTTGGCGCGCGGCTTTTGCCTTGACCGGAAATCTACGCGACGCAGCTTCCCGCCAAGGGCGCGCCGATAGCTAGGTTGCCGAGTACGCCGCCGCCGTTACCCGGAAAACCTGGATCGCGTGCAACACGATGTCCGCGGGGTGCGGAAAGTGAAGCGGGGAATTTTAATGAGCCGTCCGGGACTCGAACCCGGGACCCTGTGATTAAAAGTCACATGCTCTACCAGCCTGAGCTAACGGCTCATCGTCGAAACTTTGAATCGCCGATCCTTGCAGGGATTCCGCCGCTTTGGAAGTGCCCCGCGATCGGCGATTCGGCTGCCGGAACGTCAGGAGGCCGTCTGCGATCCGAACAGCGGCGCGAATGCGGCTCGATTTGCCCACGCGAGAATCACTTCGAGCAGCGCCACGGCGATCGCCATCCCCATCCCGCTCGGTGCGAGAAACAGGTGGAACAACACAATGTTGACGATCACCGGCGCGAGGATGATCAACGCCAGTGGCGCCGCGACGCCGATCAACAGCAGCGCCCCGCCGACGACCTGGCAAGTAAAGATCAGCGGTATCATGTAGCCGGTGGCGAACAATGCACCGAAGAATTGTCCGGCCGCCGGCGGCGGTGGCGGCGTCGGGATGAAATGGAAAAACCCGTTCAGCCCGAACACGAAGAAAATCAAGCCAAGCAGCGTGCGCACGATCATCATTGCGATTCTCATCCCCGGTCCCTCCCTCCGATGCGATGCGCCGAGCGTGACGCGCCCGGCTGGTTCGTTACCGATTCCACTGAAACCATTCCCAACTGCCGGTCGATTTATTGAACTGGTCCACCCACGTCCCTTTATTCACGTGCTCGAGGCGCGCGAGATAATAGCCGAGCGCGACCTGGTCGAGGCTGGTGCCCTTCTTCGCCGCTTCGAGGTTGTACATCTGGGTGCGATCGGAATTATCCGCATCGACGAGCGCCTGCTGGCTCGCCGTGATCGACGCCCGCGGGACCAGGTAGCCGGTGTGACTTTCTCCTAGCGCCTGGCTATCGAGCAGCGCCTGAATCTGCGGATGGCGCGCCGCCATCTTCTGGATCAATTGCGCCTGCGTGTCGTCCGCCACCAGGATGAGTCGGCCCGCGCCGATCTCGCGATCCGCGAGCGGATCGATAATTTCGTCAGCCCTGGAACTCGCCGCCGGCGCCGCTGGCAGACCGATATCCTGCGGAGTCACCGTGCGCTTCGGCTTGGAGCCGGTGATCTCTTCTTCGGCGCGGCGCGCGTCGGTGATCACCACTTCGAGACGGCCCGTGATGTTGAGATTGATATCGACGGGCTTCACATCGACTTCGCTTTTGGTCTGGACGCATCCGGCGAAGGCCGTCGCGGCAATCAGCGCAAACAAGAAAGTGAGATCGAATCGTTTCATCGGACGGCTCCTGTTTCGGACGGTCGCGGTTCGCTGCTCGGCTCGTTCACGGTCTGAATCAGCGGATGAACTCCGCTGACCAGCGCCAGAATCTCCGCGAGCGACCGGCCGGTCATCGGAATAGTCATATCAATCACGGGCACTACCAGCGACCCGACCATCACGGCCTGGCCGTTGATAATTTCCTTGTGCGGCGTAGTCGCGTCGGCGGCGGTTTTCGGTTGCCTGACAAATTTGATCTTCAACAGCGTGTTGCGGCCGGCGCTTTCCAGATGCAGCCTACCCTCCCTGAACGGATAATGCCGAAGATCGCGCATCGCGAGATTCGCGAGATCCATCCCGACGTTGCCGACCAGCATCTCCTTCACTTCCTGGATCTCGCCAATCTTGAGCAGGCCGGGACCGTCGAATGCGAGGTCTACGTCGCCGGATAGCTGTGCTTCCCTGCTGAGCGCGAGATGCAAGCTGCCGCTGGCCCTGCCGTCCGCGTCGATATGATCGGGCGACAGATTGGCGAGCGCCTGGTGAACGTCGATACCGTGAATCTCGATCGCGCGGCTCGGCATCTCGTGCGTCATCAGATTGTACGCGGGCGCACCGGCAATACGTCCGTCGAAGATTTCGAAAGCGCATCGATCGCACGCGAGCATCGCGCCGTCGTCGTGCCAGAGCGCGTCCACGTTGCCGATGGAGTTGCTGCCGTAGGACAACGCTGCGATCTTGGTAGTCCCGTCGCGAATCTTCGTCGATGCGGGAACCCATTGATCGATTCGCGAATCGATCGCTGCCGCGATCGTCATTCGATCGAGCTTGAACGAATTGCCGCCCACCGCCGGAGCCGTCGCGCTGAAGTTCTGCAACTTGAGATTGCCGTTGAAGCCGATCCCGCCGGCCGGCGCCGCCGTGATGCTTCCGCCAAGGTCGAACTGCTCGAAAGCCGCGTCGATTACGCCGTGCAAATCGGGCGGAATGCTCGCGGCGTAGCGGCGGATCGCATCCAGATCGACGGATGAACTGGCGTTCTTGATTTGCAGGCGATCGATCGTAACTGCGCCTCGAAGCGACGAGTCGAGGTCTGCCACTACTTTGGTCGCGCCCGAAAGATCTTCGATATTGAGCATCGCCTGCGATTTGCCGGGCACGCGGAGGCGCACGCTGGCGAAGCCGAGAATCGCGTCGAGATGTTGAGGAGCACGCGGACCGCGCGGCGCCAGACTGCCCGCGATGGAGAGATTTTTGAAACCCCCTTCGAGCCGGCCGGAAATCTCGGGCGGCAGGCCGGGGAAGTAGCGGCGGAGCGTCGCCGCGGCGATCGTCGCGCTCGAATTGTGCACCTCGAGGCGACTGAGCGTGAGCGCAGTCGTCTCGCCGAATTTCAGCGACGAGCTGATTTTCGCGGCGCCTGACGCGTCATCGACATTCAGCGACAATTGCGGTCCGCCGGGCGCGCGCAGATGAATCTTCGAAAACGCAAGCTCGCCGCTGAGCTGGCCGCCGCCCTCGCCTCCAAGATCGATCTCTCCGGAGCCGGAAATCGATGCGAGGCCGGCCTCGATACGACCGCTGAGTTCGCGCGGAATCGTGGCGATCGATTCTCGCAACACGGTCGCATCGACGGCCAGCACAGCGTTGGCAGCCGCCACCTGCTGCACGATCAATCGCGAGCCATTCGCGGCCGGCTCGAGCGACGCTTCCAAGGTCATTCCGAAATTTTTGCCAAAATTCTTGCCAAAGTTTTTGCCGGAGCGCGCGCGCAACTGATCGACCTCGCCAAGTTCGAGATGAATCTGGCGCGACGGATTTTTGCGATCGCCGGACATCGTGGTTTTCAGTTTCAGCCGGCCGTCCGCATCCGCAGTCGATGAAATCGCGGTAAGCGCCTCACGATGAATGCGTCCATTCAGGTCGATCGAATCGATCCAGAATGGCGCGGCTGCGCCGGCCTGCGCCGCCGGAATGTGCGCGAGCACAAAATCCAGCAGCGTTAGCTGAGAAACCGGATTCGAGCGCGCATAGAGAGTGACGTCGTTGAGCGCGAGACTCCGCAGCCGGCGCGAAATCAGCTCTCGCCAGCCAAACTCGGCGCGCAGTTCTCGAATCGTGACCAAGGGCCGCGCCGCGGACGGGCCGGTATCGTGCAGAAACAGATCATGCGCGACCAGGATGCCCACAGGAGAGAGCGTGACCCGGCCGACCGCAGGATCGCTCTGCGGGAACAGTCTCGCCAGCACAACTCGCGCGAGCTGCGATGCGAAAATAAACGGGGCCGCAGCGATCAGAAGGAGCATCGCCACGGTGGCGATTCCGATTAGCGCGCGCGATCTGTGCGGCCGGGGCCAGCGGGACATGCGACATTATGATACAGGCAGATCGCTGCCGCATCGGGGCGGAGAGGAGTGCTTACGAGAGAATTGCAACCCGTATCGTGCACGAAAGAAACGCGGGAGAGCATCGCAGGCCACGTCAAAGCGCAATAAAAGTCAAAATTGTGGAGGGATGCGCACGGCTGTAATTCGTGTCGAGAGGCATCGTCTCAACACCTTATGAACATTTCATAACGTGAGGATGCTCACAGTTGCTTGACACGACCAAAAATAGCTTTTGAATGCACTTGACATATGACGTGCTACTCACATATATGGTCACCCTACAAATAGTAGGGATATTTCCAAAACGGTCTTAACAGGGACTAAAAGCTCGGGAAGGAACACAAGATGCGGACTCAAGAGTGCATGGCGAACGGTACGCCGACGACTCTGGCGCTGAATACCACAGACAGCGCCGGTGCGATCGACGACACGTCCGAATGGCTCAGTCTGGGGCATCTTGCGCTGGGGTTGGAGCGGGTTGGTGGGATGGTGGTGAAATCGGCGCAGGTGCGCAAGATGCTGGAGACCATTTCGCGGCTAAGCCCATACAAGGCAACCGTCTTGATCAATGGCGAATCGGGCACGGGCAAGGAACTGGTCGCGCGAGCGTTGCATATGCGGGGGCCCGCACCGGGCGGCCCGTTCGTGACGTTCAATTGCTCGAACCTGGTCGAATCGCTGGCGGAATCGCAGCTCTTTGGCCACGTAAAGGGCGCGTTTACGGACGCGCGCGAGGAATCGCTCGGCTATTTTCGCTCGGCCAATGGCGGCACGCTGTTCCTCGACGAGATCGGCGAATTGCCGCTTCGGTTGCAGCCGAAGTTGCTCCGCGCGGTCGAGAATCACGAGGTTCAGCCGGTCGGATCGTCGCAGAACTACAAGGTCGATATCCGGCTGGTCGCGGCGACTAATCGCGACCTGAAGTCGATGGTCGCAGCGGGCCAGTTCCGCGACGACTTGTACTATCGGCTGCACGCCGCGGCGATCTATGTACCGCCGCTGCGCGAGCGGCCCGACGCGATTCCGGGACTGGTCGCGCATTTTATCGAGCATCACAATCGCCTGTTCGGCAAGAACATCGGCATGATTTCGCGCGCGGCGCTCGATGCGCTCTGTGCGTTTCCGTGGCCGGGCAACGTCCGCCAACTGGGACACGCGATCGAAAGCGCGGTGCTGATGACGCACAACGACGCAATCGACCTCGAGCATCTGTCGCCGGAACTGCACGATCGAGCGGCGCGCGCCGGCGAAGGCAGTTCGATAGATGCGCGCATGCAGAATGTCGCATCGCGCCCGTCGGCGGACGCTGGCGCGAACGGCGCGGAGTGGTCGTACTCGCTCGACGCGGTGATCAATGAGGCGTCGAAAGCGGCGCTGATCCGCGCGCTGGAAGCGACCAACGGCAACTGTCATCGCGCGGCCGAGTTGCTCGGCGTGTCGCGTTACACGGTTTATCGGATGCTGAATCGGTTCGGGCTGGCCGAGGCGCGCGCCTATCGCGGCTTGCGCAAGACCAACCCAGGAATGGCTTAGCGAGCAGTCTTCCAGGCAGAAAAATCGCGGCCGGTCAATTGCTCGAGCCGATCGATTTCGGGACGAAAATAATCGCGGAGCCGCGCGTCCGTCTCGCGATCGACCGGCTTGAAGGGCTCGCCCCGCTCGGCGCAGAAGTGCCAGAGCGCGCTCTGCCTGAATGAATTGGCCAGTCCGTGATAGCGATGGTCGTTCAGCCAGGCCATCAGATTGCGCGCGTTGCGGGCCAATCGGAGGTTGCGGGGCGCGACCGGCACCACGTGCACCCGCCGTCCTGCGACCGGCGAATTGGCGACCACAAACCTTTCGATCCCGATAAGATCCGCGACCCGATCGACGAAGGCCTGCGAATCGGCCTCGAGATCCTCATACACGATGACGAAAACGTTTTCGGCGCCCAGCGTATTCCGCCACGCGGCGAGGTAATGGCCGTAACGGCACGATTCGCGAAGATCCCTGTGCGACATCACCGCGTCGGCGAACTCAAGCCGCGTCCACACGTTGCGGACCATCAGGCGCCAGTGTGAATAGGCGCGATCGACGGGATCGCGAAACGAACAGATGATGCGGCATCCGGGGATGTCGCGCGCGATGCGCGTTCGCGCGTCATCCGAAATGAAGTACGTTGGCGAAAATTCTCCGAGCGGCAAGCGCGGGTCGGCGTCGCGAAAAAACGATCGGTACCAGTCGAAGCCCTTGTCGTAATTCTTCGAGAAAAAATCGGTCTCCTTCTTTTCCTGCGGAAGAGCGACGCGGCCCTTCAGCACTTCATGCAGCCACGTCGTCGCGGTGCGCGGCGGTCCGACGCCGATGAAGCGTGGCAAGCGCGTGGGCGACGATTGAAGGATCGCGGCGGGCATCTCGTGAATTACTCCACGTGCTTCGACGCGCGGCTGGTGCGACCGCCTAACGCCCGCGCCACGCTGAGCGGCAGATAAGTCCGGGCGTAGCGGAGATAGTTGCGCGCGCGCAGCGGATCGAATCGCAAGGCGCGACCGAACGCCTCGCGCGCAGTGGCTCGATCGCCCTCGTCGAGCGCCTTCAGCCCGATGTAGCCGAGGATCGTACGCGGGGCGCGTTCGCGCGCGCGGATCAATCCCATCACATCGACGTTCCAGCGTTCGCGCGCGAGCCGTTCGAACAACCGCGCCGCCTCGCGTTCCTTACGTCCTCGCTTGAGCGGCTTGGGGAAGAGCGAAAAGCGCCACACCACCAGCCGCTCCGCGACGTAGGCGAACGTGCCGAGTTCGCGCGCGCGCATCCACATGTACACGTCCTCGTAGCCGTAGGAGCGGAACTCTTCCGAGAATCCGCCGCACTGATCGAAGGCCGAACGGCGCATCAAAACCGCGCTCGGCATGATCGGCCACAGCCGCGCGAAGAGATCTTCGAGCGTCGGCGCGCGTTCGACGCGATCGCCCACCAACGACGTCTTCAGTTCGCGGCCCTCGCTATCGACGATCACCAAATCAGTGAACGCCATCACGCAGTTCGGGTCGGCCTCGAGGGCCGCCACCGTGCGCGCCAGGAAATCGGGCACCCACAGATCGTCGCCGTCGAGGAAGGCGAGATATTCGCCGCGCGATACCGCGACGCCCGAATTGCGCGCCGCCGAGATTCCGCCGTTGGGCCGGCGGATCATCTGGATGCGATCCTGGTAGCGGCCCAGCACCTGCGACGTGCGATCGGTCGAGCCGTCATCGACGACGATGATTTCGTAGTCCTCGAAGGTCTGCCGCAGTACGCTCTCGATCGTTTCGGCGACGGTGGCGGCGGCATTGAAGACCGGAATGATAACGCTGACTTGGGGCATCGCAAATGCGATCAAACCGCGGCAAGCGGCTCGGTCGAAAGAGAGCGATCGCGGCTTTCCTCAGAGTGCTTCCACAGAGACAGGTCGAGCTTCAACAAATCTTCGAGCGCTTCGACGTCGGGCCGGAAACGCTCGCGCACGCGCGTATCCTGTTCGGGCGTAAGCCGCGGATACAAGGGACCGCCGCCGAAGCAAAATTCCCATGCGCCGGCGTGGGCCAGCAGATTGATCGTGCGATAGGCGCGATTGCGTTTCAGATAGACGCGCAGATGGCGCGCGTTCTGCGCAAGCTTGTGACTCCGCGGCAGGCTTGAAAATGAATTGACCGAGTCGTGGAGGCCTTCCGCGTCGTCGAGCGACGCGCGCGCGATACCGATAAAATCGCAGATCCGATCGAAGTACGCCTGCTGATCTTTTTTCAGGTCGTCATAGAAGCAGACCAGCACGCGCTGACGCCCGAAGCGCGCGAACCAATCCGCGAGATGAAACGCGTAGCGATTTGCGCCAGTGACCTGCGGGCGCGTCGCGAGGAACTCCTCGAAGCCGGCCTTGGTGTACGCGCGGCATCGCATCAGCTTGTAATGCGAATAGGCGCGCTCGACCGGATCGCGCAGCGTCACGATAATCCGGCATCCGGGCATGTGCTTCTGGATTCGTTCGCGCGCTTTGGGAAACGCAAAATAGTTGCACACCTCGCCCATTGGCAGGTTCGGCTCGGCGCGGCGAAAATGGCTCAAGTACCAGTCGGTACCCTTGTCGTAATAGACGTCGAAAAAATTGATTTCCTTCACGTTGAGCGGCAGTCCGACCCGGCCGATCAGCGCGCGATGCAGCCACGTGGTGCCGGTGCGCGGCGGTCCGACGCCGAGAAAATCAGGCCATCGCAGTTGGTCGCGGCTCATCGGCGGCCGCCGATTGCGCTCGCGCTCGCGTGACCGATCGACTCGTCGTCGCGTTGCGCTCCCTTCCACGCCGACAAGTCGCAGCCGAGGAGATCCTCGAGCGCCTCGACCTCGCCGCGATAGCGCTCGCGCAGGCGTGCCTCGATCGCCGGATCGATCGGCGCGAACTCCTCGCCGCGGCCGAAGCAGTAGCGCCACACGCCGGCCTTGTCGAGCAGATCGATCGCGCGATGCCATCGATGAAGCCGCATCCAGTCGCGCGCGTTGCGGGCATTCTGCGCGACGCGGCGGCTGCGCGGCGCATGGGTAACGGTATTCACCCGCTCGGTCGCGAGCGACGAGCCCTGCACGACGACGCGCGGAATCCCGATGAACGTGCAGATGCGATCGAGATACGCCTGCGGGTCGGCCTCGAGTTCTTCGTACATGCAAACCAGCACGCGCTCGCGGCCGAACCGCTCCCACCAATTTTTCAAATGATATGCGTAACGGCTCGATTCGCGGATCACCGGATTTTTTGCGACGGTTTCCTCGAAGCCGACGCGCGTCCATGCGTCACGCCGCATGATTCGATACGACGAGTACGCGCGTTCGACCGGATCGCGCAACGAGCAGATTATTTTGCAATCGGGGATGAGCGCGGCGATTCGATCGCACGCCTCCGGGATTCCAAAGTAGTTCGGATCGATCTCGCCGAGTGGAAGGTTCGCGGGGCATTGGCGAAAAAATTCGAGGTACCAATCGAGCCCGCGCTCGTGATGCTTCGAAAAATAATCGGTCTCCTTGATGCTCGGCAGGCCGACGCGCCCCGCGAGCACCCGATGCAGCCAGGTGGTGCCGGTGCGCTGCGGCCCGACCGCGAAAAATTCCGGCAGGCAACGCTGTTCTCTTCGGAGTTCGCTCATCTATTCATCGATTCGCCGATAACGCTAATCGTATCTGAGCGCGCGGGCTATCGCGCGCTGGCGGCGAGGTCGCTCTTCGATTCGCGCGCGAGCCGCGGTCTTTTCCACGCCGACAAATCGATTTCCAACAACTCTTCGAGCGCCTCGACTTCCGGCCGGTACCGCTCGCGCAGTTTCGCTTCCTGTTCGGGCGTCAGCGGTGGGAATTTCTCGCCGCGCCCGTAGCAATACTGCCAGACGCCCGCGCGATCGAGCAGATTGATCGCGCCGTATGCCTGCCGGCTCCTCAGCCAGTACATCACGTGCCGCGCATTTTGCGCGAGCTTGCGATTTTTCGGCGCGCGCTCGTACGCGTTTACGTCGTCGCCGACCGGGCCACGATCGGCGAGCGAAATTCTGGCGATGCCAACGAAGTCGCACACCCGATCAAGGTAGCGCTGCGGATCGGCGCGTAGTTCGTCGTACATCGTGATCAGCACGTTCTCGCGGCCGAACTTGTCGAACCATCCTTTGAGATGGAACGCGTAGCGATTGCCGCGATCGAGATGCGGCCGCGTGTTGAGCACTTCCTCGAACGAACCGCGCGCCCAAACGTAGTGCCGCAGCAGTTTGTACGCTGAATATGAATGATCGACCGGATTGCGCAGCGTCGTGATTATTTTGCAGTTCGGGATATGCAGTTTAATCCGATCGCGCGCCTGCGGATCGATGAAGTAAGGGCAGATTTCCGCAATCTTGCGCGAGCCGTCGGCGTAGCGGAAATGATGCGCATACCAATCGATTCCCTTCGCATAGAAAGTATTGAAGAACTGCGTCTCCTTCACGCCGTACGGCAAATCGACGTGCCCTTCCAGCACGCGATGAAGCCACGTCGTGCCGGTGCGGCCGGGACCAACTCCGATAAATTCGGGCAGTCTCAAGGGGCGTGCTGATGCCATCGGGTGCGAGCGATTTTTGGTGTCGATTTCGATGCCGAGTACGGTCCGGTCGGGGACTTCATTTCACGGGACCCTGAGCGTTTGCGATCGAGCCGCGCCTTCAGGTCGCAACATTGCATACCAAGGAGGCGCGGATTTCAAGGCGACGCGGAAGCAATCGAACTGATCGAAGCCTGAGACTATCGGCGCGATCGCGTGCAGGCTGCTGCCCTTCGGTGATCCCACGCGGTTGCTTACTTCCGCCATCCTGAGAGCTTGTGAATTTTTCTGCACCGAGCGAGCCTGACCAACTTTGTCATTCTGAGGCTAAGGCTGCGACGCCGAAGAATCCCGGATCTTTTACTTCGCTCAGCATCTTTCCGGGATTCCTCGCGCGGCAGCCACGCGCGGGAATGACAGCAGGGGAGGGTTCGACTAACTGCGGCAGCTCGGTTACGTCCTGACCGATTGGTATGTTATATCGAATAAGGCCCGATACCGGCTGTTTAATTCGGCATCGTCGCTCGTTCCCCAATCGGCGGAGGCGTTAAAGCATGAAGTTCCATTGGTTCGCAGAGGTCACCTATCCGCATCTCCCGGCAGATTTTCGCGAGCGATTCCCGTCTGCGTGGGTGACGCCGCCTGCGCATCTGATCGACCCGCTCAAGGCCGGCGAGATGTACCGGATGTTCATTCGCCTGATGCAACTCGCCGACGAGGTCGGCTTCGACGGGCTGACCGTGAACGAGCATCATCAGACGCCGCTGGCGGTGACGCCGTCGCCAAATCTGCTCGCCGCGAGTCTCGCCTCGACCACGAAGAATGCCGCGATCGTGATCGTCGGCAATTCGCTGGCGCTCTACAATCCGCCGACTCGAGTCGCGGAGGAGTACGCGTATCTTGATTGTCTCTCCGGCGGACGATTGACCGCGGGCTTCGTGCTCGGGACGCCGATGGATTCGGTGTTCGCCTACGGGATGGGGCCGGCCGAGGTGCGCGCCCGCTTCGAGGAAGCGCGCCAACTGATCCTGCGCGCATGGTCGGAGCCGGAACCGTTCGCATTCAACGGCAAGTACAATCAGCTTCGCTATGTGAATGTGTGGCCGCGCCCGGTGCAGAAAAAGCTTCCGATCTGGGTGCCCGGCGGCGGCGGCAGCGTCGAGACGTGGGACCTCGTGATCGATCACGACTATTGCTACGGGCATCTTTCGTTTTCGGGCTTGTACTCGTCGAAGCCGCTGGTCGATGCGTTCTGGGACTACGTCAATCAGCGCGGCGGAACGACCAATCCGCATCGGATGGCGTTCACGCAAATCGTATGCGTCGCGGATACCGACGCCGAGGCCGAAAAGCAGTACTACGAGGCGGTTCGCTACTTCCATCGCAACGCGACGCCGGCCGCGGGCTTTCTGAATCCGCCGGGATATACGACGATCAAATCGACCAAGTTCATGTCGGAGCTGGCGAAGAAAACCCACAGCAAGCTGACGCCCGAGGATCGCATCCGGGCGGCCCGCGGCGAGATGAGCTTCTGGGAGTACGACGAGAAGGGCTACATCATCGCGGGCACGCCTGCGCGGGTGCGCCAGCGGTTGCGTGAGCTGATCGTCGATCTCAGGATCGGGCAGCTCATCGCGACGCCGCATATGGGCAATCTGCCGGAGGAAGTCGGAGCGCAGAACACAACCCTCTTTGGCCGCGAAGTCGCGCCCTATCTGCGCGATCTGTGGGCCGATCAGCCCGATCACTGGACGCCCGAAATCAGCCAGAGGTTGGTCGCCGCCAATGCCCCTAAGCCGAGGACTGAGGCCAGGACAATGAGCCGGGACAAGGAAGCCGCGGCCGCCAAATAACACGGGATTACCGCAAATAATTGACCCCGCCAGAGCAGACTAATACTGTGCAGGGAATCAAATGCCGCGGCACGCGCGCCGCCGACGACCAGTTGTGTGCGCGCGCTTGCATCGTGTCGAGACCGTTTTTTGGGACGGACGGATATAGATGAGTACCACGAATAGTTCGAAAGCATTCTATCAGCCGATTCTGCCGTCGGATCAGATTCAATTCCGCGAATACAAGCTGCTGCTGAAGCCGGAATTGTTTCCCGATCAGCACGCATTCCACAAATTCTGGAAGCTGGCGCATCACGCGGTCAAGCCGCTCGGCGTCAAGTTGTCCAAGATGGACGCAGACGTGAAGCCGCAACAGCGCGAAGTGGTCTTCTACGACACCCCGCATAACAAGCTCTACAACAGCGGCTTCATCCTGCGAAAACGCACCTTCTACCATCACGGTGCGGCCGACCCGCATCACGAACTGGTGCTGAAGTTCAGGCATCCTGACAAGAATGTCGCGCTCGCCGTCGATCCGCGCCCTCTCCTGCCGTGCAAATACACGATGAAGTTCAAAGAGGAGATTCTGCTGCCGCGCGACGGCGCACTCGGGATGCGGCTGGTCTATTCGCATAATTGCGAGCTCGACACGCCGAACATCATATTGACGCAGCGGTTCGAAACGACGGCCGACG
Source organism: Candidatus Binatus sp. (assembly GCF_030646925.1). Classification (NCBI taxonomy): domain Bacteria; phylum Candidatus Binatota; class Binatia (SeqCode); order Binatales (SeqCode); family Binataceae (SeqCode); genus Binatus (SeqCode); species Binatus sp. (SeqCode). The sequence continues at coordinate 117,604 of NZ_JAUSKL010000087.1, forward strand.
CCTTCCCGGCGCTGAAGAGTATCGGCGCCAACCCGAAGGCGGCACTAGGCGTCGTCAATGGCCTGACGATCCAGGAATACCAGGTCGATATCGGGATACTCGAGTTCGGCAAGCTCGCGGCCAAGGCCACGCTGTCGGTATGGCGCGTACAGGCCACCGACGAGCCGATCGTCGCCGAGTTCGGCTATCAACTGAAATTCGACAGTCCCGAGGCGGTGCGCCGCAAGCATCGCGAACTCTCCGAATTTTTCTACACCGGCCTGCAAGCGCGGGCCTCCGACTGGGTGCAGCGTGGAACAACTAAAACAGCCCTCGTCTACGGGTTCGGAAACTCCAGCCTCAAGCATCAAGAGTGAGCCTGAGCGCCCGAGCCTGCTGAAGCTGCTCAAGATTTTTCTGCTGGCTGGCGGGCTCAGTTTCGGTGGCGGCGCAGTCGCTTATCTCCGCGAATACATCGTGCGCGAAGAGCACTGGCTCGACGATGAGGGCTTCCTCGGCGCGATGGAGATCAGCGAGACGCTGCCGGGCCTGAACGCGGTCAACATGGCGATCATCGTCGGCGACAATCTGCGCGGCGTCGCAGGTGCGGCGGTGTCGGTGATCGGGATGCTGCTGCCGGGATCGATCGTCGTGATGGCGCTAGGGATTCTGTGGCAGTCGGCGCATCAGAACGCCAACGTGAAGCAATTTCTGCTGGGGATCGCAGCCGCGGCGGTCGGATTGCTGTCGTCGGTGACGCTGCAAATCGGACGGCGCCAGTTCCGCCAGCTTCCCGACATCGCGATCGTTATCGCAACCTTCGTCGCGGTCAGCTTCTTCAAAATCAGTCTTCCGGTCATCCTGCTCACGCTCGGACCGATCGCCGTATGGTTCTATCGTCCAGCGATCGCCCAAGAGCGCGCTTCCGATGAACATTTGCCGTTTCATCGCGGCGAGCGCCATCACTGGTTCCGGCATTAGGCGGACGCTACCAGATGCGACTCGTACACCTGTTCCTGGTTTTTTCGTTGCTGTCGATCCTCGCGGTCGGCGGCGGCACTGCGGTGCTGCCCGAGATGCAGAAGATGACTGTCCATACTTACGGCTGGCTGACCGACGCGCAGTTTCGATCCATCTATAGTATCGGGCAAGTCGCGCCCGGCCCGAACATGCTGATGGTGCTGCTGATCGGATACCATCTGGCCGGATGGGCCGGCATGACGGTCGCCGGCATCGGCTTCTTTCTCCCCGACTGCGTGCTGACTTTGTTCGCGAACCGATGGTGGGTACATCTCGGTTCGTGGCCGTGGCGCCTTTCGATCCAGCGCGGCCTGGCGCCAGTCGCGATCGGCCTGATGGTCTCCGGCACCTACGCAATCGGGAGGCTTTCGATCATCAATCCGCTAACACTGATGATCGGGTTGGTGGTGTTCGCGGTCCTGCTCTGGCGCCACGTCAATCCCGGCATATTGGTGCTTATCGGTGGCACGGTGTACATGCTGCTGACCTAGCCTTTTCAGCGCCGATCGCAGCGTTTGTAATGACGCTCGCGTTTGTCGCAAAATCGTCGGGTTCCCCCACAGCAAAGGAAGAGTCCAATGACTACAGCGTTCAATCGCCAGATTACGCTCGCGGCGCGCCCCACCGGCGAGCCGAAATTAACTGATTTCAAGCTGGTCGAGGCGCCAATCCCGGAACCGGGCGAAGATCAGTTCCTGGTGAAGAATCTGTATCTGTCGGTCGATCCCTACATGCGCGGCCGGATGAACGATCGCAAATCGTACGCCGAACCGGTGCAGATTGGCGAAGTGATGGGCGGCGGCGCCGTCGGCCGAATCGTCAAATCCAGCAACCCGAAGTACCACGTCGGCCAGATCGTGATGGGCTACTTCGGATGGCAGGAGTATGCGGTCTCGAACGGCGTCGGCGTCGAACTGGTGAATCCCGAACTGTCGCCGATCTCGACGTCGCTCGGCGTGCTCGGGATGCCCGGGATGACCGCATACTTTGGCCTGCTCGAGATTTGCAAGCCGCGGGCTGGCGAAACCGTCGTGGTGTCGGGCGCGAGCGGCGCGGTCGGCGAGCTGGTCGGCCAGATCGCGAAAATCAAGCACTGCCGCGTGGTCGGGATCGCCGGCTCGGACGACAAGGTCGAGCATGTCGTGAAGGATCTCGGCTTCGATGCGGCCTTCAACTACAAGACCACCACCGACTACGAAGCCAAGCTGCGCGAGCTATGCCCGCGCGGCATCGACATCTATTTCGACAACGTCGGCGGCACGATCACTGACGCTGTGATGACGCTGATCAATCCGCGCGCGCGCATCAGCGTGTGCGGGCAGATCTCGCAATACAATGCCGCCGAGCCGGAGATGGGACCGCGGCTACTCGGTTTGCTGATCGAACGACAGGCCAGGATGGAAGGTTTTCTCGTCTTTCAGTTCGCCGAGAAAATGCGCGTCGCGCAGAAAAAGATGGCCGACTGGATCAGGACCGGCAAGCTCAAATATCGCGAGAGCGTCGTGCGCGGAATCGAAAACACCCCGACCGCGTTTATCGGGATGCTCCGTGGCGAGAATATCGGCAAGCAATTGGTGCAGCTTGCGGATGTATGATCGGCTCGAGACCGCTATCGCGAAGATTGCGCGTTTAATCGAAATGGACAGCGATACCTTTGCATTCTAAGTGACCTTCGGCGTTGCCGGGGCCCTGCGGCGCCGACGCCTGATTGCTCAGTACAAACCATGAATTGACGTTGATTATCGCGTCCACCTTGTCGCCATATTTGTTGTAGGCCGCGTGCTTGAATCCTGGCGAGGCTGAGCTGTTGTCGTCGTCGTAGGCGGGCGCCCGGCCGCAGACTCCCTCGACCGAGCCGAGTTGAGTGTATTTCGGATGTCCGGGGACGTCGGCGGTTTGCACCACGACAATGCGTTTGACGCTGGCATCCTCGGCGGCATTTTCCTGCTGGATTTTGGCGCCTTCGCTGGCGACCGCGCCGCATCCGGCTATCGCGACCGCAAAAATAACTGTAAGCCATGCTTTCATGATTTCTTCCCCCCGCGGCCCCAGCTAACGCGATCCGCCACTACGAGGCAAGATCATTCAAACTTTCGCGCGTAACTCTATCGCGGCAGAATCTCGCTATTGAAGAGCGGAATCGGCAGACTTTAATGGCGGACCGGGTCGGGAGCATGGAGGACACTGAATGAATGTGCGAATAAGCGCGACTTTAGCGATGATCATCGGACTGGCGGTGCCGATGTTTCAGAGCTCGGCAATTGCGGAACCGACTGCTAGTTCGGCGATGGTAATCGGCAAAACGACCGGTAGTCTCTCGGCCGTCGCGAAAGCAAACCTGATCTCCAAACTCAAGGCCGCAAAATTACGCGAGAAGCAGGAACGCAAATCGGGCCCGCAGAACTCAGCCCGCATCGCCGAGTACGACAAGCGGATTTACACCATCAACGTCCTGATCACGAAGATCGGCGATAACGAGGATGTCGCCTTGAGCGAGGTCGATCAGGCGCTATCCCTAGCGCACACTCCCTGACCGCGTCTAGTGAAGAAAATCGCCAGCAAATGGGCCTTCACCAAGGGACTCCGCGACATCGGCAACGGATGCTACGCGTATCTGCAGCCCGACGGATCGTGGGGATGGAGCAACGCGGGGCTCATCGTCGATAGCGGACAATCGATGCTGGTCGATACGCTGTTCGACCTGAAACTGACGCGCGAGATGCTCGATTCGATGCGCCGCGCGGAGCCGCAGGCCACCGCCAAAATCGGCACGCTGGTGAACACTCACTCCAACGGCGACCACTGCTTCGGCAATGAACTGGTGGCGGGCGCCGAGATTATCGCGTCGAAGGCGTGCGCCGAGGATTTGCAGCATGACGGCGGCGCTGCGCGACTCGCCGAGATGCAGCGCAACGCATCGCAGATGGGCGAGGTCGGCAAGTTTTTCGCGCGAATTTTCGCGCCGTTCGATTTTCAGGGCATCAACGTCGCAATGCCGACGAAGACGTTCCAGGGCGAGCTCGAATGCCGCGTCGGCGATAAGATCGTGCGCCTGATCGAAGTCGGTCCGGCGCACACGCGCGGCGACGTCATCGCATACGTGCCGAAGAATCGCGTCGTCTTCACCGGCGACATCCTGTTTATCAATGGGCATCCGATAATCTGGGCCGGACCGGTGGCGAACTGGATCAACGCGTGCCAGTTGATGCTCGATCTCGATATCGAGACGGTGGTGCCCGGCCACGGTCCAATCACCGACAAGAAAGGCATCGCCGCAGTCAAGGGCTATCTCGAATACATCGCGGCTGAGGCGCGCAAGCGTTACGACGCCGGGATGACGATCGCGGAAGCTGCGGCGGACATCTCGCTGGACAGCTATTCGTCGTGGAGCGACGCGGAACGAATCGCGGTGAACGTCGGGAGTCTCTATCGCGAATTTGTGGCGGAGAAAGGAACCGCATCATCGAGAACGGCGGGCGAAGGCGAATTGTTTGCCCTGATGGCGCAGATGGCGGACCGCCCAAGTCATTGAGTAACCAGACGTTCAAATGCTCTGGTACTCCCCTTCCGTGTGCGCAGTGGTACCATTGAGCGGTCGGGGACGCGAGCAGCGCGGTGGCGATTTCGCGGCATTCAAGACGCATCAAAGAGGCACACATGAAAGCTACTCAAGCATTGCATGAAGCGGGTCAGAGTATCTGGCTGGATAACATCACGCGCGCGTTGCTGAACAGTGGCGGCCTGAAACGCTACATCGACGAGCTATCGATCACCGGACTCACCTCGAATCCGACCATTTTCGATCATGCGATCAAGAACAGCCACGATTACGACGATGCGATTCGCGAGAAATCCGCCGCGAAGAAAGCGGGCGAGGCGTTGTTCTTCGAACTCGCGCTCGAGGATCTGACCCGCGCAGCCGATCTGTTTCGTCCGACCTACGACAAGACGCACGGCGTCGATGGGTTCGTATCGCTCGAGGTCTCGCCCAAGCTGGCCTACGACACCGCGAGCACCGTCGCGGCGGCGAAGGGTCTCCACGATCGCGCGAACCGGCCGAACCTGTTCATCAAGATTCCCGGCACGCGCGAAGGCGTCCCGGCAATCGAGGAATCGATTTTCGCCGGCGTGCCGGTGAACGTCACGTTGCTGTTTTCGCGCGAGCAGCATCTTGCGGCGGCGCAGGCCTATATCCGCGGTATCGAGCGTCGCGTCGCCGCGAAGCTCGATCCGTACGTGCCGTCGGTGGCGTCGGTGTTCGTCAGCCGCTGGGACGTGGCGGTGACCGGCAAGGCGCCCGACAATCTGACGGATCGGCTCGGCATCGCGATCGGCAAGCGTATATACAAATCGTATCGCGAGCTGCTGGCGTCGGATAAGTGGCTGCGGCTGCTGAATTGCGGCGCGCGCTCGCAGCGCCTGCTATGGGCCAGCACCGGCACCAAGAATCCCAAGGCCTCGGACATATTGTACGTCAAGGCGCTGGCCGCGCCGCATACCGTCAACACGATGCCCGAGAATACGCTCAAGGCCTTCGCCGATCACGGCGAGATCGCGAGCATGATGCCGCATAACGGCGGCGATGCGGAAATGGTGCTCGCCGATTTTGGCAAGGCCAGGATCGACATCGACGAACTCGCGGAAAAGTTGCAGCGCGACGGCGCCGCCGATTTCGTCAAGTCGTGGGACGATCTGATGACTTGCATGATCGACAAGGCCGCGACGCTCAAGCAGGCAAGCTGAATCCTCGTCGGTTAGCTGGCATCACACCCGCGAACCGCGGTGACCGACACTCCTCTAGGTCGCGGCGCCCCACTCGATACCGTTGCGAAGCAATCGCTCGAACTCGGGCGTTTCCCACGCCCCGCGGAACAGCAAAGGAGTCTTTCCCGACGGCTCTACGCTCGCATCGACAAACGGCTGCACGTTGTTAGCCGGCGAGTGGCAATGGCCTAGCGCATAGTAGGTCACGCCGCCGCGGCCTATCTCGCGCGTATAGCCGATCGCGCGAGTTTTGCCGTCTGCGAGCAAAGAAGTGTCCTGGTCGTAAACAAAGCCGAAATTTTTCGGCGAAGGATCCTTCTCGAGCTCCGTGGTTAAGAGCAGCTTGGTGGATTCCGGATGCTGTAGCTCGATGAGATATAGCTCGTCGGTCACTTCAAAGGAAGGCGGCAAGCCCCTGGTAAGTATGTGATCGCCCTTGGCGACATCGACGCGAAACTTTCTAACCGGCGGATGGTTGAGAAAGAAGCTTCCTAGCGTCGCGTGATAGCTGCCTTTGACCACCTTGCGCACCGCTCGATTCTCGCCCACCGGCGCCGCGCGCCCGCCGCTGGTACCGTGCAAAGCCAGCCAGCGCCCTCCTTCTTCAAGCCAATGCTGAATAAGCCGATTCTGTTCGTCGCTTGGGTAAGGTCCCGCGACATAGGTGACCAGTAGCTGGGTTCCGGGCAGCCATCGCTCGATATCAGCGAAATCGTTGCTCGTCGTCGTATAGGCGCCCGATTTCTCCTGCAACAGGCCAAGTAGCCGCAACCGGGCATAGTCCATGTCATGGCCCGCTGCGGAACCGGGTGGGAATCCGCCAGTGATAAGATGGACGCGAAGTGACTTCGTTCGGCTCATGACAGATCGATGCCTCCTTAGCCGTGCTGACGCCCCGATAGTTGCGAGTTAGGCGCATCAGCTCTTCGCGCGCGCGCCCGGCCATGACTGCCCTGCACCCAAGCCCTCGAGCGCCAGCCCATAGCCAAGGTTGTCGAGCATCAGCTTTTTCAGTTGCTGAGTCAGCGCGACGCGCGCGTAGCGGACGGCCAGCGTCGGCTTGGTCGTTATCTGATGCGCTAGTTCCCAGGCGCGTGGCAGCAGCCGATCTTGCGGCAGCACCTCGCTTACCACACCTAGGTCGAGCGATTCGCGCGCCGAGAGCTTCTGTCCCGTCAGCAGGAAGTAGCGCCCGCGATTGGGACCGAGCACCAGCGGCCATATGATATGCACGCCGTCGCCCGGCACGATTCCATTGGGAAAATGCGGCGCATCCTGAAAGGCCGCGGTCTCCGACGCCAGTACGATGTCGCACAGGACGGCCAGTTCCGCGTGAATCAGCGCCGGACCATTGACGGCCGCGATCATCGGCACTTCGATATTAAGATGGTTCATCAGCAGGTACTTGGCGTCGCTGTAAATATGGTCCCAGGTGGTGGACCGCACGCCGGCCGGCTGCGGCGAGCCGTCGCCAGTGACAGGCACGCCGCGACCTTTGCCGGCGTCGATCTCGGCGCAGAACGCGTTACCGGTGCCGGTAATGATCACGCATCGGTTGTCGTGGTCGCGCGCGACGTCGTTGAAGGCATAGGAGAGTTCCTCGTGCGGACCCATCCCCCATTTCAGTTCGGCGCCCTCGGTATGCAGCGTCATCTGCAGGATGCCGTCGCGCCGTTCCATCCTGATGTGGCGGTATTTGCCCGCGTAATCGTCGAGCGTGATCATTGCCATCGCTTTGTCCTCCTGCGACTCGAGACATTCCCGATAGCATGTTCCGCGTCGAAAAATTTCGCAAACCGATGGCGCCTGCCGGAGTAGCGCAAAAGGAACGAAAGAGAATCCTCGATCGTCGTGACCAGTGACGCCTAATCAAAGCCAGAAGCTTGGCATGATTGCCAGCACACAGATCGAACTGTTCGATCAATCAAGGCGCTACAAAATTTCGGCCGCTGTCTCGAACGCCGGCTTCGGTATCCATTCCTGTGTCGGATGTGCTTTGCTGAACCATTCCGCGTTTCAAAATCGGCAAGGTACGCAACTGCGGCGTCAGACCATCCTCGGAGAACGTATCGATGAAACGATCAACGGCAAGCCTTATTTTTTCGATGGTAACTGTCCTGATAATAGCGCTCTCGGCGCCAGGGAGCGCTTTCGCGCAATTTCACAATACGAAGTTCGGCGATTTCGCACTCGCGAACATCACGACCGGCAGCGACGATACGGCGCTTGGATACGCCGCGCTTACCACCAACACATCGGGCGGTCTGAATACCGCGACCGGGGTGGCCGCTCTCTATTTTAACGATACCGGCTCCAGCAACACTGCTGATGGGGTAGACACTCTCTTCTACAACATCTCGGGTGCGAGCAATACCGCAGCGGGAGCGTATGCTCTCTTCCGCAATACGGGGGGCATGCTGAATACGGCCAGCGGAGCCCAGGCCCTTTACAGCAACACCACCGGGAACAACAACAGCGCGACCGGTGCGAAGGCTCTCTACAGCAATACGACCGGCGTTCAGAACACCGCCAGCGGAGCGCAGGCTTTGTACAGCAACAATACCGGCCGCTATAACACGGCGGCTGGATTGCAAGCGATGTACAAGAACACGACTGGTCAATACAACACTGCTGTAGGTTTCCAGGCCGGGTTTAATCTAACCACCGGCAGCAACAACATCGAGATCGGCAATCTAGGAGCCTCAACCGATACCGGTAATATTCGTATCGGTACGCCCGGCAAGCAGACGGCGACTTATATCGCCGGTATTACCGGCAGTTCGGTCAGCGGTGCGGACGTCGTAGTAAATGGCAGCGGTCGCCTTGGAGTGGTGGTCTCCTCGGCCCGTTACAAGCGCGACATCGATGATATGGGGACCACCTCAAACGAGTTGATGAAGTTGCGCCCGGTAACTTTCCGCTACAAGGACGACCAGCAATCAATCAAGCAGTACGGCCTGGTCGCGGAGGAAGTAGATCGAGTGTATCCGGAGCTGGTGGTCCACGACCCTGAAGGCAAGGTCGAATCGGTGCGCTACTCGATGCTCACCTCGATGCTGCTCAACGAATTGCAAAAGCAGGCCAAAGAACTGCGCGATCAGACCAGGAAGAACCACCAACAGGCAGAAAGAATGGCGCAGCTCGAAACGCGACTGGAAAGGCTCGAGCGGGTGAGCAATATCGCGATCCCGGCGGAATCAACCGCCTCGAGGTAACCCGATGAATCACGATGCCGCCCCGCTCGGAATCGCGCTGCTGGGGCTGATGCTCGGCATGCGGCACGCGACCGATCCCGATCATGTGATCGCGGTGACGACGATTCTGAGCCGCGAGCGGCGGCTGTCGGCGGCGGCGCGGGTGGGGATCGTCTGGGGCCTCGGCCATACCGTAACGGTGCTGATAGTCGGCGCGTGCATCATCGTGTTCAAGATCGCAATTCCGAGCCGGGTGGGCCTCGCGATGGAATTCGGGGTCGCGATCGCGCTGATACTGCTCGGCCTAGGCGCAGCTTCCGACGTGATTCGCCGGCTCGCGACGCGGCTTTCGGGCGCGCCGCCGGATCCGCCGCCATCGGAATTGATCGTGCACGCCCATGCCCACGTTCATGACGCCTTCGAGCATCGGCATCCCCATGTTCACCTCCGGGATCACGACCGCGACGACACCGGCGAGCATGACGAGCATGTGCTGTCTATGGAATCGATCCCGGCGATCTCCGGCCGCCGCAGTTTGCTCAAGTCCTTCGTCGTGGGCCTGGTGCATGGACTCGCCGGCAGCGCGGCAATCGCGTTGCTGGTGCTAAGCGCGATTCCCGACCCGACGTGGGCAGTGCTCTACCTGGCAATTTTCTGCTCCGGGACCGTACTCGGGATGGGGCTCATCACGGTGGCAATCGCGACGCCATTCTTGATCGCGTCGCAGCGGCTAGCGTGGCTGCATCAGGGGTTCGTCACCGGCTCGGGCCTGCTGAGTTTTGGATTCGGGCTTTTCCTCGCGTACCGGATCGGTGTTGTCGATCGTATCTTGGGCGCCGCGCCGATCTGGATGCCGCGCTGATCGCAGAAGCTGGCGATGGAATCAGTTCCGCGCGCGCCGCGGACCTTTGCGATCGCTGGATGGCAACGGCGCGGACTGTCTCTCCAGCATCACCTTGATTTCAAAAATCGGGCGGCATCGGCGGCCTATCGTAGTATTTCACTGAGTCGCTGTCGTCCAACGCGCGACTGACTTCGACGTCATTCACCTGCTTACCCTCTTCCATCTGGCTGATTAGGCCATGCACCTGCGAGCCCTTGCCGGCATAGTAGTTTCCGAGCTTTCGGTTGCTCTCTTCGCAAGCCATCGCATGCATATAGTATTCGTACTCAGCCGCCTTCAGACTCTGTAACTTTTCCATCTGTATGGCCAGTTGCGTCTGACTGGCTGGATCCTTCCCTGACGAAACTGAGGAGCATGCCGCCAACGACGCGGCAACCATCAAGGATATTGCCAGACGGAGGCCAAGTTCTAGTTGATATCGCATAAGAATTATCTTCGCCTGCCAATTGATGAACGACTCACCGAGTTGATCCAGTAGCTGTTACTCATCGGTCCCTGGCTTGCGACAATGAGGATCCGGTAGCTCGTTCCAGCTTCGCCTTTGCCACCGAATAGGTATAAAGCGCGTCGACATAGGCGCCGTCGTCCTGGATGTAGAAGCGCTCGGCGTCGGTTAGCTCGATGATATTGCCGAGGCCCGCGTTGTAGCGCTTGTCGGCAAGTTCCAATTGCCCGGAAGATGCCGCCAGGGTTTCTTCAGCCTGTCGAATCGCCTGCAATCCGGTTTGTAGTTCGAGGAAGGCTGTCTTGACTTCGAGCCAGATGCGAAGTTCCAGGTCTGCAAGCGAATAACGGATGGCGTCGCGCCTTGCTTTCGCTTCCGCTACTTCGTGCTCGGTGAGAAAGCCGTTGAAGATTGGCCAGGTGACCGCGATACCCGCGTTGAAGTTGTTCGATGCCGGAAATCCAGTTCCCATCGCGCTATAACCAGCGACCGCCTGAAAGGTTGGCCAGAAGTCGCTTTGCACTTCAGTGATTTGCGCACCCGCTGCGCGAGCTTCAGCCTCCAGCGTCTGAAGGTCCGGGCGTAACTTGCTAGCCGACTGAAAGTACGACTGCACGTCCCCGGCTACCGGCTTGTATGTGAGTACGTCCACGACCTCGTATGGCGGCGCGTTCGGACTCACCGCCATCGTGTTGTCGAGTGCGACTCTCGACACGGCCTTTTCATTGGAGGCCTCGAGAAGATTGGTTCGCGCGCGAGCCAGCGCCGCCTTGGCAGTCAGGACGTCGATTCCCGATGTAAGCGATGCCGCAGCCTTCACCTGTGCGGCATGCTCCTGCTCCGTGCGCTGTAGAACGGCCTTCTCAAATACCTTTTCCTTCTGTGCCGCTGCGAGTAGCGCGAAGTAGCGTTGCGTCGCTTCGTAGATCAGATCCAGGTCGGCGAGCTTTGCTACATCTGTCGCAGCCTCGGCTTCCGCCGTTCGCTTTTCGATCCGGCCGCGCACGCGGCCGAAATCGAATAGGTACTGCTGCACGCCGACGCCGGTTAGAAAGTTGTCCGTGGTAGAGAAGCTTTGACCCGCCTCGGGCGCGCCGCCGTGCAAGGTTCCCGTGATTCGAGGGACGAAGCCGGGATTGAGATAAGTAGTGTTGCCGATCGGGTTATCGGTGGAGCGCAGATACTCCGCTGCGCCGTACACCTGCGGCATTAGCGCGGATTTCGCTTCACCGACTCGCTCGTGTGCAGCGGCTGCGATCGAACGCATTTCCAATCCGCGCGGATGGTTGCGCAGCGTCAGCTCGACCGCACGACCCAAGGTCAGCCGTTCGCCTGGCTGCAAGTTATCGAAAGCTGGCGCGATACACGGGATGGCCAGTAAGGTTGCCAAGCCAACCATTATCGAGGCAATCCAACTGCCCACGACTCGCATCCTCGAGTCCTCACCGTGTACCGGCTGCAAAGTCAGTCCCCTTACTCGATTTGCCGTTGGCGATCGCAACGTCAACCGCTTCACCCGGCGCCAGTGACGGGTCAAGCGCCGCGACAACCTCTTCAGCGCCACTTAGTCCCTGAGTTACTTCGCTATAGGTGCCATTGCTGATTCCAACGCTAATTCGTTGTCGCCTTAGTCTGCCTACTTCCGCGATCATTACGTATCGACCCTCGGGCGAATCGCCGATGGCTGACTCGGGTAGCTTCAAAGCGCCGCGATGCCGCTGCAATTCGATCGTTACGTTCGCGTACATTCCCGGGTACAGCTCATGGTTGTGGTTTTGCAGATCGATCTCAGCCAGCATCGTGCGCGTTCCAAGATCCAACGAACTCGCGAAGCGAGTGATCTGGCCATTGAATGTTCGGCCCGCCAGATCGGGCAGCGAAAGCGTGGCCGGCATCCCGCGTTTGACGAAACTGACTTCGGCCTGCGGCACATAGACGTAAGCGCGCATCGTGTCGATCAGCGCGAGACTCACAACCGGTGAGACTCCACCCGTGGATTGAACGGATCCTTCGTCCGGAGAAGCCGAGGATTGTTCGCCGCCGGCCTTGATAAGTGCTCCAGGATCGACGAAGCGCCCCGTGATGATGCCGTCGAAGGGCGCAACGATTTTCGTGTAGGAGGTCATAGCTTCGAGCTCATCCAACTGGGCCTTCGATTCGAGGTACTTGCCTTGCGCGATATCGACCTCCTGGCGAGCAACCAGCCGGGAGTCGCTTTTCCAGACTTGTGAGAGCCGCTCATAGGTTAGGCGCTGTATTTCGAGGCTCGCCTTGGCGCGAGCGAGTCGCTGTTGAAGTTCGGGCACCTCGATCTCAGCGAGCACTTGTCCCTTCTTCACCCAGTCGCCCTTGTCGACCGAGATGCTTTTCAAATAGCCGGTGACTTTTGCGTAGAGAGTCGATTGATACAGACCGACCAGGTCGCCGGGTAAGGCGATCGTACGAACCACGTCGCCGCGTTGCGGCCGAATCACGGAGACAGTCGGCCGCAGATCGGTGGCGGTATCGCCGTTTGCTCGTGAGCAACCCGTCACCACCAACGAGACCCACCCCACGGCCACTAAGAGCAGAAGACTTTTCATTTCGATTCCTTTGACCGTCGGCCGTAGAAAATTTCGTAGAGGGCGGGCACCAGGAAAAGTGTGAGCACGGTCGAGACCGCGAGTCCGCCGGCGGCGGCGCGGGCAAGCGGTGCGGAGGCCTCGGAACCGGCGCCCAGCTTGAGCGCCATCGGCATTAATCCCACGACGGTTGCCAGCGTCGTCATCAGGATCGGGCGCATCCTGATTTGCGCCGATTCGATAATCGCGCGCCGCAGATCCTGGCCGCTCCGGTAGCGCTGGTTCGCGAAATCAACCAGCAGGATCGCATTGGAAACCACGATCCCGACCATCGCGATGATCCCCATGAACGACTCGATGTTCAGCGTGGTGCCGGTGAGCAGCAGCGTCCAGGTAACGCCGATCATGCCCATCGGCACCGAGAACATGATGATGAAAGGATCGAGGAAGGAGCGGAACTGCGCGACCATCACGAGGTACAGCAGCACGACCGCCATCACCAGTCCGTAGCCGAAGCTCGAGAACGAACGCTCCATCGAATCCACCGAGCCGCGGAATGCGATCGCGACGCCTGGCGGAAGCTTGAGCGTGCTCAGCGCCTTGCGCACCGATTTGAGTGCGCCACCCATATCGTCGGTGCCGGGCGCGACGAGCACATCGACGACCCGCTGGATGTTGTAATGATCGGCCTCCGCGGGATGCTGCTCGCGGGCGATGGTAGCTACGTTGCGGAGCAGCATCGCATCGGCGCGCGAATGGTTACCATCGCTGCTGCGCACCGGGATGTTGCGCAACGTATCGAGCGAGTCGATTTGATCCTCGGAGTACTGCGCGGTCAGAAAGTAGTCGTTGCCGGACTTTGGATCGATCCAAATCGAGGGCGCGATCATCTGGTTCGAAGTAAGCGCGGTAATTACGTTCGTGACAACGTCGCGCTGGTTGAGCCCCAATCGCGCCGCCTTCACGCGATCGACGTTGATTCTCAGTGTCGGATAGTTCGATTCCTCGGGCACAAAGGTGCCGGCCACCTCCGGCAGGTTATTCACGCGGGCATCCACCTTGCGCGAGAGATCGAATAGCTCGGCGTAGCGGCGGCCGCTAAGTTGAATGTCGATCGGAGCCGCAAGTCCGAAGTTGAGGACGGAATCGATGATGCTGCCCGACGAGAAGAAGGTGCGGATTTCCGGTATTCGCTGCGGCAGGAGTTGTTTGAGCTTCGCCACATAACTCCACGTCGAGACTCGATGGCCAGGCGCCAGCGCAACCATGACGAAGCCCGAGTCGCTCGCCGCGTTGGTCGAGTAGATCGACGAAAATCCCGGCGCCAATCCGAGGTTCGAGACCACGGTCGATAGTTCGTCGTGCGGGATGACGTTGCGAATCGCTTGTTCCAGGCGTTCGGCCAACTGCTCGGTGAGTTCGATGCGCGTTCCCAGCGACGCCCGAAACTGGATCACAAATTGGCCGGCATCGGTTCTCGGAAACAACTCGGTGCCGATCAACGGAAAGGCCGCGATGCTCGCTACAAAGAGAATCGAGGCTGCGCCGATTATCACGCCCTTGCGATCCAGCGACCATTCGAGCAGGCGCTCGTAACGCTCCGCGAATCGGTCGTAGCTGCGAATGAATGCGGCGAGGAAGCCGCGTCCGGTGCCCTGCTCAGCTTCCCGTCCCGATTCATTGGTCAGAAAGCGCGCGCAGTAAACCGGGATTACAGTCATCGCGACCACGTATGACGCGAGCATCGACAGCACGACCGCCCACGACAACGCGCTGAACAGGGATTTCGCCACGCCGAACAGAAACATCACTGGCGAGAACACGATGATCGTGGTGACCGTGGACGCGAGTACCGCCAGCGCAACCTCATTGGCTCCATCGCGTGCGGCTTCTGCGGGCGCTTTTCCCTCCGCGAGATGGCGGTTGATGTTTTCCAACACGACCGTCGAGTCGTCCACGAGGCGCCCGATCGCCAGCGCGAAACCGCCGAGCGTCATGACATTGATCGTCGAGCCGCTCATTCTGAGGCCGCAGGCGCCGGCGAGAATCGACAGCGGAATCGACAAGAAGATCGCGATCGTCGAGCGGAAGCTGCCGAGGAAAATCAGAATCATCAATGACGCGAGCAGCGCGCCCAGGACTGCTTCATGCTCGAGACTTTCGATCGCCTCGCGCACGTACGAGTCCTGGCCGAAGATTGCGTTAACCTTGATGCCTTCCGGCAAGCCTGCGATCTGCTTGATCGCCTGTTTCACCCCGTCCACGACGGCAATCGTGTTGGCGTTGCCCTGTTTCATCACCGGGATATACACGGAGCGCTGGCCATTGATGCGGACGATGTTCTGCTGAATCTGCGCCGCATCCTCCACATGACCCACGTCGCCGACGAAGACCGGTGCTTCGCCGCGGCCGATCTTGATCGGCACCTGATTAATCTCGTCGGGATGCTCGATCATGCTGTTGCTGTAAACGAAGTAGTCCGTCGATCCGATTTTCGCGTCGCCTGCGGGAATGATCAGGTTGGCGTCATCGAGCGAATGGACCACGTCCATCAGCGTGAGTCCGCGCGCCTCCAGCGCGTCGCGATTGACGTAGGCCATGATCTGCCGGTACTTGCCGCCAAACGGCGGCGGGACCGACGTGCCCGGCACCGTCGCGATCCAGTTGCGGATGTTGTACTGCGCCTGATCGCGGAGTTGCGCTTCGCTGAATCCCTGGCCCGACACCGTCACCAGCGTGACCGGCAGCGATGACGCACCGGACTTAAGAATGAGCGGTGGCAAAGTTCCGGGCGGCAGATGGCGCAGATCGGCCATCGCCAGATTGCCTAGAGTCGCGGTTGCGGCGCTGAGATCCACTCCCGGCTGAAAGAAGACCTTGATGATGCTCACCCCCGGCAGCGACCGCGATTCCATGTGATCGATGTCGCTGCCGAGCGTGAAGAATCGCTCAAAGCGGGTGGTGATGTTGGCCTCGATGTCGAGCGGCGGCATCCCGGGATAGAAGGTGGCGACCACCGCCACCGGGATGTCCAACTTGGGGAAGGCATCCACCGGCATCGTCAGGAAGGCGGTGACGCCCAGGATTATTGTGAGCAGCGCACCCACGATTACGGCGTGGGGATTGCGCAATGAGAAACCAGGCACTAAGCAGACCTCGCAATTGGCGACGGAACGGGTCTCCGGCATCAAGCCGATAGCAGCCAGCCACTGCTCAGTTCAGAGCGTGGACCTGGCTCGATCGCCGAATGTGCGGGCTAACTCAGCGGGTCTGATCCGCCCGAGTGCGACGGACCGAGCTTGAGGCGTAACAGGAATCGTGTGAGCGGCGTCGCGGAAACTACCTGGAAGCTTGCGAGTGGCTTGGAGAAATCCTGAGTGATTACAGGGATCAAAACGGTAGGAACGACGTCGGCGTGAGCGACCTGCTCTGCCCCGGTCAGTTCAGGTTGGGCAAACGACGTGTGTCTCTCGATCGACCGGCGCACTTCGGGGGCGCGGAAGTGATCTTCGAATCGATGAACCTTGTTGGCCGGGAATGAGAGGAGCATCGCGACGCCAACGATGCATACTGCCGCGCGAAAAATCGCGGCGAACGTGCGCGCGCTCAATCTGGATAAGTTGGTCAATACTTCTCTTTCCACAATCGTCCCGCACCAGATCGAAGTCAAGTCCGCTCCCGATGCGGCGCCCAATCAACAGTAAGGAAACCTCGAATCCTAGAACGGAATGCGGGCCGTGATGACCCACGCATTGTGATAGCGCTCGAATTTGCTCACCGCGACCTGAAATCCGGCGCCCGCCACCAACACGAGGCGATCGTAAAGCGGAATCCGTCCTGCGACTATCCCGGGCGTAAGAAATACTTCGTTCTTCCCCGCGTGATCGCCATCAGGAAACCACGTGTAGTTGACCTCGCATTCGGGCCACAAGTACTTGAGCATGTGGTACTGGAATGCGGTGTTGTACGCGACCGGCATCCCCAGCCGATCGAGGCCACCGTTCGGGAAACTGGCGCTTACGGTGCTCTGAAAATCGAAATTGCCCCATCCTTTCCCGAATGCGATCGTCGGCGTGAAGATCGCGTGTCCCTGCGAGTTGTGTTCGGCGCCGGTCGGAGCGAGAAAGCCCATGAAGACCGAGACGATGTAGTTGCCATTCTCTTCGTTGGCCGAAAGCAGGCGATACTTCACCAGCGCCGTCCAATCGCCAAAGTCGTCGGTGCCGCGATTCGATGCTCCGGCCTTGCCCGGAAGCTGATGCGACAAATACGGCGGGATGCCCAGGATGATTTCCGTGTTTTGGGTCGGTATGAGCTCGAGCCCCTTCGATCCGCCGAAATTGATCAGCGTCTCGCCGTGCTGTCGCGCCTGGAATATCTGATCGTAGCGCAACTCCTGCTCGAGCCGCGGCGTTACCGTCACCAGCGGTGTGATCCAGTGCGGTTGCTCCGCCTTGGCCTGGTCGGAACGCACGAACCAATTCTCGAAGTAGGCTTGAATTGAATCGAGCAGGAAGCCGCCGCCGACCGAATAATTTGCCGGAGTGTCGGCCGCGGCGCAGTTCGTCACGGATAGGAGGACGATGAGGGCAGTCGCCGCATGCAAACAACGGATTTTCATGGCGCCGCATTCTTATGCCATGATACTTGATACCTGACAACAGTTATGGCGACCAGCGAGCAAAGCAGGATCATTCGCGCCAGGCAGTCTGCCGGGCTCAGCCAGTCAGAACTGGCGCGCCGGGCCGGAATCTCGCGTCAGGCGATCGGCGCGATCGAAGCCGGTATCTATCAGCCGGGAGTCGAGGTCGCCCTCGCTCTGGCGCGCGAGCTGGGAAGCTCGGTCGAGTCATTGTTCGCCGCTCCGATCGAGCATGAAACTCTCGAGACTGAATTGATTGCCGGCGCGGCGCGGACAATCAGCAGGAATACGCGCGTAGCGTTGGCGCGTATCGGCGGCAGGATTATCGCCACCCCGCAATCCGTTTCAGGGCTGCGGCTGTCGTCGGCGAGCGGCGTGTTTGCAGGAGGGGTGCGCTCGCACGCACGGATACTCAGTCTTCGCTCGCGCGAACAGATCGAAAGTACTCTGCTGATCGCCGGATGCGATCCCGCGGTCTCAATCCTGGGCGATTGGATGACGCGCCAGCACGCCTCGATCGAGCTGATCGCGATACGCAGTTCCAGCCGCGGCGCGCTCGATGCGCTCAAGGGAAATCGCGCTCACGCCGCCGGAATCCATCTGCGCGGCTCGCACGGAGACTACAATGTGGACTCCGCGCGAAAATTTCTGAAGGAAAGCGATGCGGTACTGATCAATTTTGCGCGATGGGAGATCGGTCTCGCAGTTTCGAAACGATGCGGCATCAGAAGTCCGGCCGACCTCTCCCGGCGCGGCATCAGGATAGTGAATCGGGAATCAGGTTCCGGTGCTCGGCTCGCACTCGACGACTCGATGCGCGGCGCTGGAATCGAGCCACAAAAAATTTCCGGCTACTCGCGCGAACTGGAAGGTCATCTCGAAGTGGCGTGCGCCATCGCGGCAGGCGATGCCGACGCAGGTCCCACTATCCGGCTCGCCGCCGAGGCATACGACCTCGGCTTCGTCCCGATTCGCGAGGAACGTTACGATTTCGTGATTCAGCGTCGCGAACTGAACACGCCTCCGGTCAGAACATTGCTCGATGCGCTCAACTCGTCGCGATTCTCGCGCGAACTCTCCACCCTGTGCGGTTACGATACCACGCTGACTGGCTCGCAGATCGCCTGACCCGGAGTATCAGGTTTCATAGCTGCGCGGAGCTCGACCCAGGGCTGTCGAAACGCAGCTCGGGAAGAGAAACCCGTCAAACCTTGAATCTATTGGCGTCCCCGACGGGATTTGAACCCGTGTTACCG
This sequence comes from Candidatus Binatus sp., assembly GCF_030646925.1. Lineage (NCBI taxonomy): Bacteria > Candidatus Binatota > Binatia (SeqCode) > Binatales (SeqCode) > Binataceae (SeqCode) > Binatus (SeqCode) > Binatus sp. (SeqCode). Next base: position 136,369 of record NZ_JAUSKL010000087.1, read on the forward strand.
ACGTGAAAGGCCGGTGTCCTAGGCCGAGCTAGACGACGGGGACGTTGAGGCCGAAAATACGAACGCGCGCGATGCGCGCGCCAGACAGCCGAAAGTATCAGAGCGTCGAGAAGCGGGGCAAGTATGCCGATTTGCGCCGCTCCGGCCCCCCGCTGGATTCTTCGAGCGGCGACTCGATCGAAATCTCGCACGCGCCCGGATGCCGCCGCGCCTATGACTCCGCGAACCGGACCTGGCCGACGATTTCCGACACCGACTTGCGGCCGTGCCCGGCCAGCAGCGCGTCTAGTTCGCGATCGATTCGTCCGAGCGCGCCCGCCCCTTCCTTCATCAGCGCCGACCCCACTTGCGACGCCTTGGCGCCGGTGAGATGCGCAATGTATGCGTCGCGGCCCGTGTTGATTCCGCCCACCGCGACGACGTCGAGCAGGCCCTCGCTCTCGCGAAAGTAAGCGTGCGTCTGCGAGAGCGCGCGCGGCTTCCCGCTGACCGTCCCGGTCGCGAGGTCGATTTCCAGATCCTTCGGCAGGTCGTTGGCGCATACCGCGATCGCGATCCGCGTGGCCTTGAACAAATCCGCGATCGCGCGCGGCTCGAACGGCGCGTTGGGCGGCACTTTCACGGCGAGCACGCAGTTGGTCTCGGCGCGCACCCGTCCGAGCAGCGATTTCAGGCGTTCGAAGCTCGCAAACGGCGCGACCGATTTGGCGACGTAGTCGTCGGCAAGGTTCAGCTCGACGATACTCGCGCCAGCGCGATCGAGCGTCGATGCGACCGCGATGAATTCCTCTTCGCTGGCGCCGACGACGCTGCCGATCACTTTTTTGCCGCGTGCAGTCAGCTCGCGCGCGATCGCGGCGAAGTGCTCGACGCCGCGATTCTTCAGATTGTCGGGCGCTTCGAGTCCCGCGACGTTGCACGATTTGAACACCAGCGCGCCGCCGTGAACCGCGCTGAGTTCGAAAATCTCGCCGCGTTCCGCCGAGCGCGGGCCCGACGCGTTCATTACCGATGAGCCGATTTCGACTCCGCCCAGACGAATCGATGTGCGTTCCATCGCTTACTTCCTACTGCGTTCGGCGTTTTCGGGGCAAGCGACGTCGTTGTTTGCTTAGGCAGTGACCGCTAACTTCGACACGATGAGCGATACTCCGATTCTGATTGCCGGCGCTGGCGCTATCGGTTCGATCGTCGGCGGGATGCTGCATCTGGCCGGCCACGACGTGACGCTGCTCGGGCGGCGCGCTCACATGGGCGCGATCGCACGGAGCGGACTCCGCATCACGGGATTGCTCGGCGAGCGAACCGTGCGCGGCTTGAAGGTGGCGAACGATCCGGCGCAACTGAATAATCGGTACGGCGTGATCCTGTGCGCGGCCAAGAGTTACGACACCGATTCGATCGCCGACGCGCTCGCGGACAAGCTGGCGGACGACGGCGCGATCGTGTCGATGCAAAACGGCCTCGGCAATATCGAGTCGCTGAGCGGCCGCTTCGGAGCGCGTCGCGTGCTTGGCGCGCGCGTGATCTTCGGCGCGGAAATTCCAGCGCCGGGTCATTCGCACGTGACGGTGTTCGCTCAGCCGCTCGCGGTCGGACCTGCGCCGGCGCTTCATCGCGAGCATACTGCGAGGCTTGCGGCGCGCGCGCGCAACCTCGCGGCGATGATCGACGCCGCCGGCATCCCCACCGTCGCCGCCGACGACATCATGCCGGTGATTTGGACCAAGCTCCTCTATAATGTTGCGCTGAATCCGCTCGGCGCGCTTTTGCGATTGCATTACGGCGCGCTGGCCGGCGATCCCGACCTGCGGCCGATTCTCGACAGCGCAATCGATGAGGCGTTTGCGGTGGCGCGCGCGCTCGAAGTCGCCCTGCCCTTTGCCGACGCCGACGCGTACCGGCAACTTTTCTATGGCCAGTTGATTCCGACCACGTTCGATCATCGCCCGACCATGATGCACGATCTTCAAGTGCGCGGCCGCACCGAAATCGGCACGCTCAACGGCAAAGTCGTCGAACTCGCGGAACGACTCGGGCTCGACGCGCCGACCAATCGGATGCTGACGCGGATGATTCGAGCCGCCGAGCGTGCGCGCCAGGTGGCACTCAGAGAGGAGCAACGCTGATGAAGGCTGTATCGATTCGGCGCGCCAGCATCGATGCGATGATCGCGCAGGCCGAGCGCGAATTTCCCTTCGAGTGCTGCGGCTTCATTATTGGCGACGCGAATATCGAGGAAGTGCGGCCGATCGCGAATATCCAGAATCGCAAGCACGCCGAGGATCCGGCGGCGTTTCCGCGCGACGCGCGCACCGCGTTTCTGATGGACCCGAAGGAGCATCTGGCGGTGATGCTCGAAATCGATCGGCGCAAGTTCGACTTGCGCTCGGTCTATCATTCGCATCCCGATCACGACGCGTATTTTTCCGCGACCGACGCGACGCAGGCGTGTTCATTCGATCCGTCGGAGCCTGACTATCCCGGTACCTTCCATATCGTGATGTCGATCCGGTCGGGCCGGTTCGTCAACGCGGCGGCATTCGCGTGGGATCCTGAAAAAAAGGAATTCGTCGAGACGCCGCTTACGATTGAATAGCTGCGAATAAGCGCGGTAGCTGGATTCGATCAGGCGCCGGCGATCAACTCGAATACCGGCTTGCCGGCGGCGGTCGCGCGGAAACTGTCTTCGGGGGAACCGGCGGGCAGATCGAAGAAGCGCTGCACCTGCGACGCGAAGCAATCGAGGAACGCTTTCAAGATGCGCGGCTTTTCGGAGTCGGCGAGTTCGCGGACGGCGAGCGATTCGTGGCGCGATCCTTTGCGCAGGATGATATTGCCGGCGGCGCGCGCATTGCGGGCCCATGCGGTTTCACCGCGCGCCGCGACCAGGTAGCGGCGGCCGTCGAGTTCGAGCAGATTGACCGGAGTGGTGAAGACCCTGCCCGATTTTCGGCCGCGCACTTCGAGCAGGCGCATGTATCCGGGGCCGATGCCGAAGGCGAGTGCGAGCCCCATCACGCGATTGAAGATTCGATCGAGTGCGCTTTCCTTCTGAACCTTCGGATTCTCCGCCACCCGCAATTTAGGCCTCCTGCGCGCCGAGCATATACCAAGCCTTGGAACGCATCGAGATGCGGCAGATGAATCCGGCGCATTTCATCGTCGGCCCAGACAAGGCTCGTGCGTTCGGCTGGTAGCCGTCGCAAGTGATCCTGTAATACACTTACATTCAGGAGTTACATCGCTATGGCGATGATTAGGTTATGAGCGAACGCTTGGCGGCAGCCTTTAAAAGAATCGCGGAGCAGCTCCCGGAGTACGAACAGGACGCTCTGGCAGACCGGCTCTTGAAGCTAATCGAGAGTGACGAGCGTGATTGGGACTTGCTTTTCGAGAGTTCGGCGGATCAACTCGAGAAGCTCGCGGACCGCGCGCTCGCGGAATACTCGGCCGGCCGCGCAGAAGTACTCGATCCAAACTCTGATGTCGATCCGCTCTCTACAAAAGGACTACGTCGGCTTCCTAGTCTGTCTCTTCGCGCCAGTTGATCCCCGCTTTGCATCCCACTTTGCGCGCCGCTCTTTGTCCTTTTCCGGACTAACGATGAAGTAGTCAAATAGCCCATCGACAACCTCGAGAGTCCATTCTGCTTCTTCACGATCAACATCGATGATCTCTCCGGTAGCTTTGTCCTTCTTTGTATGAGCACCGAAGTTTCCTATTTCTCGCAAGTGATGCAGGTTGTCCTTCAGATTCGAAGGGAATTGTGTATCGGCAATAAAGTTGTCTATGCGGTCTTCAAGCTTGTATTCGGTCCGTCCTGCAAATGCTGCAAGCAGGTCAGCCAAGATGCGACGAGACAAGATTGCCGACATTCGCGGGCTATCGCCGAGAATTGATGCCGCTTCCAAATAGTCGCGCCGAAACGGATCTTGTACCAAGGGATCAAGTGCCCGCGGCGCAATTTTTCTGGGAACCGCAAAGTATAACTCTCGTTTTTTGGCGTCCCATGACTCTATACCAGTTTTTTGATTGCGCAGGACGTGCACCAGGATCTGATGACAATCAACATTTGGACACTGCATCCACTTCAACGTCACCGACACTACTTGGTTGCGATGAAAGTCATCCGGGTTCGTTTGGACGCCGATGTAATCTGCGGGCTTTTCGAGTGGTTTACCGAGGCCATCCGCAGCACGAAACAGGGGCTGCCAGAGTTCGGGAATGTCGTGGTTGCAGTAGGGGCACTTCATATTCTCGATTCTCCGGCCGAAAAAGGTGCACACGCCTAATTGAGAAATCCCAGCGCCGCCTTCTCGTAACTGGTCTCCTCAAGTATTTTAATTTATCTCCGGTATCATAAAAGCGTTCCTTTGCCACTTCTACCGTGCATTATTGACAAATGAACGTTCATTCAGTACATCAGACAATTGCGGGGACGCCATCGAGGCGCCCCCGCCCCCATCGATGGCGCGCGCCGCACATGCAATCCGCTCACAGCCGCAGGACGAGAGCCTCGTCAAGCTGCGGCGGCGACAGATTTTTCTCGCCGCATGCCGCGTGCTCGCGCGCAAATCGTTTCACGAAGCTTCGGTCAAGGAACTCGCGCTCGAAGCCGGCGTCGCCGCGGGCTCCATCTACCTCTACTTGCAGAGCAAGGACGAGATTATCCCGCTGATCGCGGAATCGATGGTGGCGGAACTGGTCGAAGCGCTGCCCGCGATTCGCAAGCGCACGGTCGGCGACCCGCGCCGTGAATTGATCGACGTGATGCGCGCGATCCTCGACGTGATCGATCGCTATCGCGAGGCCTTCAACGTGCTGCATCACGAGGCGCGCTATCTCGAGCGCCGGCCCGAGTTTCGCGGCGCATTGAAAAAGATTGCGAGCGACTATCTTGGCGTCGTCGCTGAAATAATCGAGCGCGGAAAGTCGATGCATGTCATCCAGTTCGACGATACGCGGAGCGCCGTGCACGCGATTCATATGCTGTGCGCGGGCTGGGCGATGGGCGCGAACAATCTGAAGCATACTGACAAGGAAA